>DAOTAI010000161.1:0-10294 GCA_035593865.1 Acidobacteriota bacterium | reverse complement strand
GGCGGCCTCCACCGAGCCCACGTACGGGAGCGTGATCGTCCCCGAAGAACTGATGCGAAGGTTTCTACCAAAACCCTCGACTCCAAACACATCAACCTGGACCAGGTCCCCCGGCCCAAGCCGATAATCGTTATTTGCTTCTGTGAAACTGAGCTGTTCAATCCGTTGATTCCAGTTTGGGTTTTGGGCGAAGAGGACCGGGAAAGAGACCCCAAGGACCAATATCCCTAACTTCTTGACCATAAGACAAAATCTCCCTGCCAAGACTAAGCAGTTGTTTTCATGAATACGACGCTGTGTCCGAGCATCTGAGCAGTGAGCCATGATTTTTTGTAGTCTAGCGTTCATCGAATTTTCGGACTGAACCACTAGGCACCGGCCGGGCCGGTTGCCGAGGACAAATCAGTGTTGTACCGCTCGTCAAAATAGTGTCGGTAATAGTAGGTGTATTCCGGCGTGTCGATATCCACGTTGTTGATCATCCCACCCAGGATATGAGCGCCTACGTTGACCAGGTGATTGCTGGCTTTTCTGACCGTCTCACGCGATGTCGAGCCCCCCTTTATGACCAGCACCACGCCATCAACCTGCACTGACAGCAACAAACCATCCGTCACCGAGAGAAGCGGCGGGGTATCGATCAGGATGTACTTGAAGTATTCACTTAGCAAGCGTAAGGCCGTTTCCATACGCTCCGAACCAATCAGTTCAGCGGGATTAGGAGGCCGCAGACCGGCCGGCAGCACAAAAAGATTCGGATAGGTAGTTTGCCGGATCTGTGACGAAAGATCAGCGTTGCCGGATAAGTACGAGCTGATGCCCTGATTTTCCTTCAATCCGAAGGTACCAGCCAGTGCCGGTTTGCGCATATCCAGATCGATCAACAGCGTCCTTGCCCCGGTTTGAGCCAATACGATGCCGGTGTTAGCCACTGTCGTTGTCTTGCCCTCTCCAGGGATCGCTGAGGTAATCATCATTACCTTGGGTGGTTTGCCTGAGTGAGAGAGCAGAATCGACGTCCGGAGCGCCCTGTAAGCCTCCCAGACGCGAAACCGGGAAGGAGATGATCGAACCGGCAACTGTGTTTTAACTCCCCCACCCGATCCGGTCTTCTCGGCTAGAAGCCGGGAATTGGCGACAGGCAAGCCGCTAATTGTCGGAATGATCCCGAGCGATGGCAAGCCTAACGACTGCTCCATATCATCGGGAGTCTTAACCGTGTTGTCCAAATACTCCATGAGGAATGCCAGCCCGATGGCGATCATCAAGCCGACTCCTAAACCCATTGCCAGATCTCTCGCCCGTTGAGGAGAATAAGGAGCGGCCGGGACCTGGGCGTGATCGACCACATGGATGTTGCTGGTTCGTGCCCCGGCGGAAATTCCCGTCTCTTTCAGCCGCTGCAGCAATCCTTGATACAACTCGCGGTTGGTGTCCACTTCGCGCTGGAGGATGTTGTATTGGATCGAATCCTGGTTGAGCTGGTTCGCCTGTGCTTTCTGCCTTTCAAGAGCACGCTCCAACATCCGCTTTCGGTTGACGGCCACCTGGTAGTCGCTTTTCGCCCGCCGGATTGTCTCTGCTTTCTCACGATTCAACTGCTGCTGAACTTCCTCAATCTGCTGTCTAACCTGGATCACCGTCGGCCATTCGTTTCCGAACTGGGCTGACAGGCTGGCCAGATTCTGCTGAAGCCCAAACAGGCGCTCCTCGAGCAAGGCTATGCTCGGTGTCCGCAAAACTTGGGGAAAAGTCTCGGGAGTCGTGTCTTTGACCGCCTCGTACTCGGCCGTTTTGGTGATCAATTCGCCCTCGACAACGGTCATTTGAGCGTTCAGATCTTCCAGGGTTTGGTGGACAATGCTGCCTCGGTCATTGATGTTGAGGATGTTGTTCTCGCGGGCGTACTGAACCAACTCCTGCTCCGACTTCTCCACCTTTTTCTTCATCTCCTCGAGCTGCTTCTTAAGAAACTCATTAGCCCGAGCATTAGCATCGAACTTGGTCTGGAGGCTCTGTTCTATGAATTCCTCGGCAATCGTATCCGCAACCAGGGAAGCCAGCGTCGGATCCGGCGCGACCCATCGAATCTCCACCAGCCGGCTGTTCGGCACCTGCTCGACCTCAAGCCGAGACCCCAGCTTTTCAATCGCCGATCTTTTCTGAACGTCCGTTGTATCCTGGTTTGGCGCTGTTTCCTCCTTTCCGGAGCTCGAAAACAGGCCGAGAGCCGCCCGCCTGGCCCAGCCCAGCTGAGTCGTTACGACTCCTTCCCTTACAGGGACGTCGAAGCGAGGATCGTTCACCAGATCCAGGCGATCCACGACTCGTTGCGCAAGCGCCTTGCTCTGCAGAATCTCCAATTGAGTCTGGAGGAACATATCCGATGCCAGATACCTTTCCGCCGATTCATAGATCTCTTCGTACGGGAGCACATTGGCGGTTTCAGGATTAATCTGTATCCTTGCAGTCGCCCGATAGAGAGGCGTGGTGGTGAAGCTTTGGAGTCCGACCAGCAGCAAAACAAAAGCCACTACACCGGCGATGAGCCATCGCCTTTTGAGCAAGACTTGAAAGTACCGCCTGATGTCGAGAGAGTCGTCGTCCGGACTCCCCTGATAATCCCAGTACCGCTTGATTTTGATCGCTGAATCAGGGAAGGATTGTTCCCTGCGTGTGAGTTCTCGCATGCGCTCTTCCTCCGGTGGCCCCTTCTGATCGTCTACACCCTATCGGGCTTCGAACATTGCCTCTCGCTTGAACGTCCTCGAATGGCTCGCTTCCAGGCATGGACCAGCCAAAAAACGAGTTTGGCGGGCTAAGTGCAAAAGACGTTCCGATCTCGGTTTTCGCGCTAAACCCCTGGCAGCCCGTTGGTTTTCCGGACAGCGGCAGGGGTGTTGCTGAATTCCGTTACACAAAACGTGCAGGCAAATACCCAGGCAGTAGGTTCGCGAGAGTCTTTATTAAGCTGTTGGCTTAATATCGTATTGCTCGATCTTGCTGAGCAGCGTCTTGTAGCTCACTTTAAGCTCTTTCGCCGCGCGCCATTTGTTCCAGCTCGTGCTGCGCAACGCCTTGGTGATCATGTTCTTCTCGACCATGAAAGATGCCCGGCGACTGATCTCCTTCAGGTCTACGCTGTCGGGATTCTCCTGGAGGTAACTCTCGGCCAGTGCCTCTATCTGACCGTCGATCTGAGTCGAAAGGCGAGAATCCAACTCCGCCATAATGCTCTCGGCATCCTGCAACACGACATAGCGGCGAACGACGTTCTCCAACTCACGTATGTTGCCCGGCCAGTGAAAAGCTACCAGAAGATCCATCATGTCGGGCGGAATTGCCTGAGTCGGAACACGATACTCCTCGCTATACTTCTCCAGAAAATACTCCGCCAGGCTGGGGATCTCGTCTCGGCGCTCGCGCAGGGGCGGCACTTCGATCGATACCACGTTTAACCGGTAATACAGATCTTCGCGGAACGTCCCATTTGCGATCGCTTCCCCCAGCCGCCGATTGGTGGCCGCAATAATCCTGACGTCCACATGGATCTCCACATTGCTTCCCAATCTTGTAAAACCGCCGTCTTGAAGCGCTTGAAGAAGCTTGGCCTGGACCGAGGGGCTGAATTCTCCAATCTCGTCAAGAAAGATCGTGCCCCCATTGGCAAATTCGAATTTGCCTGGCCGGTCCGTGGTCGCGCCCGTGAAGGCGCCTCGCTGATAACCAAACAATTCGCTCTCCGCCAGCTCCGCCGGCAAAGCCGCGCAATTCACCTTAACAAAAGGTTTGTTTGACACCTTGGAGCGCGAATGAATGAGTCTTGCAACAACGTCCTTACCGACTCCACTCTCTCCCTGGATCAGAACCGGCACCCGGGCATTCGCCACCTGGAGAACCACCTGCTCAATCTGCTTCATCTTCTCGCTGCGGAAAACAAAGTCAGAAGACTTCTTCACCCCGTTGCGCGGCGCGAACCGGGGTGCTTGAACCGCTTGGCCCGGCTCGTCACTGAGCGTCTCCTTGATCGCCTGGCGAAGGCTTTCGAGATCGGCCGGCTTGCACAGATAGTCTCGAGCACCGTTCTTCATGGCCCGGACAATCGCGCCCGGTTCCCGGCAGGCGGAGACCACGACCACAGGCGCGGAATCAGAATCTCTAATGATCTGCGAAAGATCGGCTCCCGCCGACAAAGGCTCAACGAAGATCACATCGGGGCGGGAGCACTCATTCGACAAGAATCGGCGCGCCTGCTGCCAATCATCGGCACAGGTCACGTCAAAACCTGCCGAGACAAGCTGGCGAGCCACAAAGTTTTGAAAGGATTTTTCGTCGTCTACCAGAAGAACTCGTGTTCCTGAACTGGTATATGGCCATTTCGTACACATAATGCCTGTCGAAATGACGCCAACACCGACGTGGCGATGAAAGCATCAAGCTGCCCTTTTCTCGGTATGCAACATGGAGCAAAGTGAACAGGAATTCACAAATTCTGCAAACCGCGACACGATGTCGCTTTATCCAGGGCAAAGGGAGTTAAAGTAGTGAATGTTATAGTTAACAATTACTATAGGGCGGCTGCTAAGTCAATCGCATCAAAACCTTCTTAACTCCCAATAGAGTTGAAAAAAGACCTCTAACACTCTTGTTTGCTTCAGTAGAATCGATAACGTTTTATTTCTGGCCTCCAAATTGCAGGTAGGGTTTAATGATTATGTCTAACAACAGAGAGACAGGATTGGAGAAGCGGGAAGAGGAACGACCCCACCAGGGAGAACTACCTGCCGAACTGGCGGAGTTTTTGGAGTCGGTCCCTGCCACCGTATGCGAAACCGACATCTTCCGGTCCCTCAAGGCGGAAATTGCCCGCGCTGCTCGATACAACTTTCTGGTCTGTCTGCTTCTGTTGCGTATTGTGCCCGGCTGCCAGCCGCTCGTGCGATCCTCGCGAGATCAGACATGTGAGTTGACTCATCTGCTCGACTCGACTATCCGAGCCACCGATCTTCTGGGATCAGTGGGAAAGGGCCTGGTCGCTGTAATACTTCCTCATTCAGACCAAGACACTGGGCCTCGTTTGTTGGAAAGACTGCAGACTGAATGCCTTTTCAGTGCGTTCCGCCGGCGCACCGCTTGTGACCTCCGGGCTTCGTTTTCAGTCTACCCCACCGACGCCACTACCCTGCTTGACCTCTTTCGAGTGGCGCTCGGCAGACTCAGCTCCTAGCAACTCAACCGTTGTGAAGGCCAATTCACAATCTGTGAAGCGGTCTGCACAGCCCTTTGCACCACTTCTTTTTCCCCAGGTACACCGGCATGGCCCGGACCGAAGAGAGCTTCTGGCTTTTCAAGCAGAAGGTTAACGCGCCGGGGATGGCACAGAGTTTGCGTATGCCCGCCAGGAGATGAGCGCAGAAACGATTGCCGGGACAGAATCGTCTCCTGTCATGGATTCGGTGGTTCCCTCGATGCAGAAGCTTGCAAGCATCGTGAACCGGATCGCACCCACCGATTTGAGCGTCCTGATAACCGGAGAGACGGGTGTCGGCAAGGAAATTCTGGCCAGGCAGATACACGAAAAGTCCTTTCGGCGTGATCAGCCCCTGGTAAAAATCAATTCCGCCGCTCTACCTGACAATCTTATCGAAAGTGAGCTGTTCGGGTACCGTAGCGGGGCCTTCACCGGAGCGGAACGCGACCGCCCCGGACGCATTCTCGAAGCACACCGGGGAACACTCTTCTTCGACGAAATCGGAGAGCTGACGGTTGAATCCCAGGCGAAACTGCTGCACATGCTCCAAGACGGCGAGTTTCATTCCCTCGGTGCCGATCGGACAACTCGGGTCGATGTCCGAGTGCTGGCCGCCACCAACCGCGACTTGTACGAGGAGGTTCAGAGGGGTAACTTCAGGGAAGATCTGTTCTATCGACTCAATGTTGTCCATCTTGAAATCCCTCCCCTCAGAGAACGAACTCAGGACATCAGGATTCTTACCGATCATTTCCTGCGTGTCTATTCTCGGGAGTTCGGCCGCCCGGATCCCCCGCGGCTCAAAGAGAAACATTACGACATCCTGGTAGCCTATCCATGGCCGGGGAACATACGCGAGTTGGAAAACTTCGTGAAGTCCCTGGTCCTCTTCAACGACGTTCGGTCGTCATTCTCAAAGCTGAGCCAGCAGGCTGCGCAGCCGGTCGAGAGAAGCGCGGACCAGCTTTCACTGGTAGAAATGGCGAAACTTGCGGGATTGGACGCCGAGCGAAAGGTCATTGAACATATCCTGCGAAGGAACGGCTGGAACCGTAAGAAAACCGCAAAGATTCTTCGGATCAGCTATCGATCCCTTTTGAGCAAGATCAAGAAGATGAAGATTGACTGACATGGCTGCTCTCGCCAGTTTGAGCCGTTTGTAATGCCAAGGGAAACATTCCGCAAAGTCGTTCTGCGAAGCCGCTCCGGGAAACTCATTCCTGGATTTGCTTACCAGACGGACTTCAACGAAACAGTAAAGATACTGACCCGGGAAGGCAAGGAAGAAGTCTTCCCCTTGTCAGAACTCAAGGCGGTCTTCTTTGTCAGGGAGTTCGGGGGGGACCCTCAGCACGAAGAAATCCAGTTCCTCGCAAAAGTGCCGGCCAGCCGGGAGCTTTGGGTTCGGGCTCAATTCATCGATGGAGAGATGCTGGAAGGCAAGGTACAGAATGGGCTGGATTTGATCACCAAGGAGGGTTTCTACCTGTACCCCTCTGACGGTGAGGCAAACAACTTGTGCGTTTTTGTACCGAAATCCGCGCTCGCCGCGTTCTGGGTTCTGGCCCCCGATGAATAGCAGCATCCCACCATACGGCGATCATCATAACGAACAGAACTTGGAGCGTAGCGCTTTCCAGCGCACCCGACCCGTGTCCTGAAGAACCTGTCTATGCGGACCTGTGACACGACGAGGAGCGGGTGAAATCCAACAATTAGCGTCCCAGCGCACGGGCCGGCTCGCTCCGCTGGAAAGCGCTACCCTCCGAGCTCTGTTTGGCTGAAACTCCCTTGACACGGCTCCGTTCTTGGTTTATTTGTCGTTTCCTTGCGCAAACGTAAACAGCTGTTCCAGAAAGGACAAGACAATCTGAAATGATAGCCCGCAAGTATTTACTGAATGAAGACCAGATGCCTCGTTGCTGGTACAACCTGGCCGCCGATCTCCCTACTCCAATGCAACCGCCGCTGACATCTGACGGAAAACCGGTAACTCCCGAAATGCTCGCTCCGGTTTTCCCGATGAACCTGATTGAGCAGGAAATGAGCACCGAGCGGTGGATAGAGATTCCGGCCGAGATCCAGGAAATCCTGGCGCGATGGCGGCCCACGCCGCTCCGGCGTGCTGTTTACCTCGAACAGTACCTGAAAACACCGGCTCGCATCTATTACAAAGACGAAAGCGTCAGCCCTCCCGGCAGCCACAAACCCAATACTGCCGTGGCTCAGGCTTGGTACAACAAGCAGTTCGGCGTCAAGAGAATCACTACGGAAACGGGCGCTGGCCAATGGGGGTGCGCGCTGGCTTTTGCCTGCAAACTTCTCGACCTCGAATGCAAGGTCTTCATGGTCCGGATCAGTTACGACCAGAAGCCCATGCGTAAGCAGATGATGAAAGTCTGGGGCGCCGACTGCGTGGCAAGTCCTAGCGATCAGACCGACGCCGGGCGCCGTATTCTAGAAAAAATGCCGGATACGCCGGGGAGTCTCGGTATTGCCATCAGCGAGGCCGTGGAGGCCGCCGTGACCGATCGGTCCGGGCAGACCCGCTATTCGCTGGGAAGCGTTTTGAACCATGTGCTGCTCCACCAGACCGTTATCGGCCAGGAAGCCCAGAAGCAATTGCATGCAGCGGGCGAGAGGCAACCCGACGTCGTGATTGGTTGCGCTGGAGGAGGAAGTAACTTTGGAGGCATCGCTTTCCCCTTCGTGCTCGACAAGATTAACGGCGCCAATATCCGGATCGTGCCGGTAGAACCGGCTGCCTGCCCCACCATGACCAAGGCTCCCTTTGTCTATGACTTCGGGGATACAGCAGGTATGACACCGCTGCTGCCGATGTTCTCGCTCGGACATGATTTCGTCCCTGCGCCGATTCACGCGGGCGGACTTCGTTACCACGGCCTGGCCCCGCTGGTCAGCCAGGCAATCGTAGAGGGTCTGTTGGAGCCCCAGGCGATCGATCAGCTGACCTGCTACCGATCAGCGATTACCTGGGCACAAACAGAGGGAAGCATTTGTGCACCGGAAACCAGTCACGCCATAGCTTCCGTTATCAATGAAGCCATCAAAGCCCGTGAAGAAGGGAAAGAGAAAGTTATCCTCTTTTGTTACAGCGGGCATGGACTCATGGACTTGTCGGGGTACGAACGCTATTTGTCCGGCCAACTGCAAGAATTGAGCCTGTCCGAAGAGGAGATCCAACAATACATCAAGTCGCTTGAGAATCTGCCCAAACCGGAGCGTCGCAAGAGCGGAAGGTGGTAGGAAAACAGGGGTAAAGGGGGAAAGGGATAAAGGGGCAAAGGGAAAAGCATTTTCCATTTGCCCTTGCTCATTTTCCATTTTCCATTTCATCCTTCTCGGTCCCGCATTGTCCGGGAGGTCTCCGAATGGAAAATGGCAAATGAACAACGAAAAATGGAAAATGCTTTTCCTTTGTCCCTTTAACCCTTTTTTCTCTGCGATTAAGTGAGCTGGAGAATAGTCTGACGCAGATGCGGGTAGAGCTCGAGGAGTTTTTCGTGCTCCCCGAGGGTGAAATCCTGGAAGGCAAACCCGGGTGCAACGGTGCATCCGACCAGTGAGTAAGCCGAGCCGGGTAATGGATAGGCCCCAAACCAGGATCCGGCCGGTACGACATGCTGAAGTTTGTGTCCGGCAACCAGGTTCGAACCAAGGGTAAACGACTCCTCCTGGCCGCTTTCCGAAATGACCACCAGCCGCAGCGGTCCGCCCAGATAGAAGTGCCAGATCTCATCGAACCGGAGGCGATGCAGCCTCGATTTGTCTCCCTGACAGAGCAAGAAGTAAATGGCAGTTCCGGCCGGCCGCATGTCCGTCACCTCAGCGCCGGCGACAGCAACAGGCACCGAAGACCTGTAAGTCTCCCGATAATGCCCTCCCTCAGGGTGCGGCTGCAAACCGAGTTGCTCGATGAGCCAGGCTGGACTTGGAAGTTCTGTCATAAGAAGGAGAGTATTGTCTCGGTTTTGTGCGGGAGCTTCAAGGGTTTAAACTGTTCCCAAATGAGCAAAGCGGATGAGTTCCTGGTTCGGCTCGACAAGTGGCTTCATGTCGCCAGGGTTTTCAAAACCAGGAGCCAGGCGGCGCAAGCATGCGCCGGTGGCCGGGTTAAGGTCAATGGTGCGTCGGCAAAACCGCACCGGCCGATACAACGAGAGGACCGGCTGGAAATCGAGAAAGAGGACTGGACCAGGATCTTGATAGTGAAAGAGCTGCGTGACAAACCGGTCTCGAAAGCCGAGGCCCGGACGCTGTATGAAGATCTTACTCCGCCCCGTCCCGCGCTCGATCCTTTGGCCGCACTGCTTCGCCGCCCGCCCGTATCCAGACCGAGAGGCAGCGGCCGGCCGACTAAGAAAGACCGGCGTGTCATCACGAAACTGATGGGATGACTGTCGGCTTTGAGGCGCTGCGCGAACAGGGGCGAGCAACTGAATCTCTTGCCTTCATTCTACCGTCCTTGTTGATCATGAAGTGCTTACAACTCCTGTTAAGCGTTTTGGTTGGCTGTACCATTGGTTCGCCATTGCTGGGGGCTTTTCAAGGTACTCCTGGCATTCCGCCCGGAGAGGAGCAGGCGCGCGAGCGACTCAATTCTTCGCCGCGACACGGCGAATGGGTCACGGTCAAGGACGGGGAGGACGAGATCAAATCCTGGCTGGTCTATCCCGAGCGGTCGGACAAGGCACCGGTTGTCGTCGTCATTCACGAGATTTTCGGGCTGACTGACTGGATTCGTTCCGTGGCAGATCAACTTGCTGCTGACGGCTTCATTGCGATTGCACCCGATCTTTTGAGCGGCAAGGGACCGAACGGCGGGGGTACCGAGTCGGTCGATCGGGATGGGGCTGTTGGCCTCATCCGAGGACTAGAGCACGAGGAGGTCTTTCGTCGGCTCAACGCGGTTGCGAAGCACGCCACTTCGCTCCCTGCGGCTCTGCCGAGCTACGGGGTGGTCGGCTTCTGTTGGGGAGGCGCCATCAGCTTCGCCTATGCCACCGAACAGCCCGCTCTCAA
>DAOTAI010000160.1:0-10355 GCA_035593865.1 Acidobacteriota bacterium | reverse complement strand
CACCCACGTGCTCGTGAAGAACCCGTGGCATCATCCGCTCGGCATGTCTTCCACTGTACTCACTTCGAGGCGATAGAAAAAGAGCGAGGGATCTATGGCGCCTGTCACTCTCTAGCCTTCCTGGCTTACCACGCCCCTGGGCGTATCTCGGCGATGCCGAGCTTTCGGACGGGAACCAACAGGCGGCGCTAGACCACTATCGTAAGGCGGCTCTCCTGGAACCTCGTGACCCGCTCGTTTGCATCCGGATTGCCGCGCTTCTCGAAGACATCGGGAAAAAAGTGGATAGCAGAGAATGGTACGCAAATGCGCTCAGAGGCTTCGAGAATCCCCCCTCGGTTCACGCTGAACGAGCAGATATGGTCTATGGTCTTGCATACCACCTGAACGATGACGTTGTCCCCTCTGGATTCTTGGCATACACGAATCCTTTTATGGATTTGGCGGCTCTGAAGCGCCGGTTTGAGTGAATGGAATGTACGATTTCGTTTTGCTCACTTAACAGAGTCAAAGGCTACCGAACAGTGGCGAAGGTGGTCTCGGTTCCAGACGCTTTCGAGCACCCAATGCAGGACGCGAAACTCGGTTGTCGCAAGGAGAGCAGCGATGCAGGGACTGCTTGGATCTATTAGGAAGAGTCGGCTGACTTGGTTTTTTGCAGTTCTGACTATTGCAGTTGCTTTGGGTGTCTCCAACTCGGTTTTCGGGTTCTTGGACGCAGTATTCCTCCGTCCGCTGGGATTTGCGCACGGCGAAAGGCTAATCCGCTTCGAGCAGCCAACAAGCGTCTCTTATCCGGAGTACGAGGAGTTCCGAGATCAGGTTCGTTCTATCTCTCCTCTTGTCGCAGTCGCTCGTAAGGGACTCATCTACAGAGGCGAAGAAGGGTTTGTCAGCGTCATTGCCGAACTCGCATCCCCCAACTACTTCCAGATGGTGGGGAAACCACCTCTTCTGGGCAGGTATTTCACGGCCAGTGACGTCGAAAACCCGTACGTGATCGTCCTGAGCAGCCGGCTTTGGAAGAGACGCTTCGAGAGCGACAAGAACATTGTCGGGAGCAGCGTTCGGTTCAATGAAGGCAACTTCACCGTGATTGGCGTTGCACCGGAAAAGCTCCTCGGAACAAACCGGTCGGGTCCTGTCGAGGTGTGGCTGCCTTGCTACTGGTCCTGGGAATGGAAAGACCCGTCTTACGCCAGCTGGTCGCTTGTCGGACAGATTTCCGAGGGGCACTCTCTGAAGACCGCAAGCGCCGAGCTCGCGATAGTGGCTCAACGACTGCAGCTGAAGGACTCCTCCGGGCGTGCGGTCCGCCCGGTTATTGGAGGAGAGATGGAGATAAATATAAGGGACTACGCTCAGTTCATCACGTTTCTGTCGGCTCTCTGCATTCTCCTCATAGTCCTGGCATGCTTTAATACGGGTATCTTGCTCGTCTCCCGCGCCTTCGCTCGGCAGCGGGAGACGGCAGTCCAGATGGCGCTTGGCTGTTCACCTTTGGGGGTCTTCCGGTTGTTCCTGAAAGAAGCTCTGGCTCCTACACTGGTGGCTCTTCCCTTGGCGGTTTGTGTTCGTCTAGCTTCAATCGAGGCTCTTGCATTTCTCGTTTCCCCGAGCAAGCGACCTTATCTGCCGGATTTCAGTTTGGACTATCGGAGCATCGCGGTCGGTTGTTTTTTTGTCTTGCTGATCCCGCTGGCTGCTTGCCTGTGGCCGACGTGGCAGGCGATGCGGCTCGAGCTGGCAACCTTGTTGAAAGGAGAAGCGACCGGCGCTTTCGGCGCCTCTCGGATCCCGCTGAGCAAATTGCTGGTTGCAGCGCAGGTGGCTGTGTCGCTTGCCTTGTCGGGAACGGCAGGGCTCCTGGCCACCAGTCTCTACAGAGCCTACGCCGCCGATATGGGGTTCGTTAACCGCGAAGTGGTTGTCATCGATCTGCTCCCTGCGCTGCACGGTTACGACCGAAAGCGGGCCAGTGCATACTACGACTTTCTGCGGAGAGAGTTGCTGGCCTTCCCGGCGATCCGACAGATGAGCCTGGCGTTTGGCGTTCCCTTGTACAATTCCGGGCATGGACATGAATTCAAAATGATGAGCCGACCGCCGGGCGACGGCGGGGTGGAAGTAGCGACGAATTCTGTGTCGGCAGAATATTTCGAAACACTCGGCATCCCAATCCTGCAAGGGCGGCCGTTTTCAGAAATCGAAGAGAAGAACGCCGCTGACGTGGTGGTGCTCAGTCAATCGGCGGTCCGTCTTCTGTGGCCTGGACAAGAAGACCCCGTGGGCCAGACCGTCTACGCCGGCAACAAAAGACCCCGCCGTATTATCGGGATAGCGCGAGACATTCGGGCGAAGCACACGCCGGAGGCCTGCGCCTACCTACCATTCCCGGCATATAACGGCTATACGTCTGTTCTCGTCCATACCGGTATCTCTGCGGCTTCTGCGACGACGGCCATTCGTAACCTCGTAATCCGTGCCAATAGCCAGATCTCGCCTCTCGGCGTCACTACGATTCCCCAGTTGCTCCAGGACAGTCTTTTCGCCCAGCGAATGGGGCTTGCTCTGGCCCTGATCTTAGGGGGAGTTGCGTTCTTACTCTCTAGTGTCGGTCTTTACGGCATGGTCTCGTCATCAGTCTTTCGCCGCAGGCGAGAGATTGGAATCCGCATAGCGCTTGGGGCTCAGAAGCGAAATGTCCTTGGAACAGCTCTAACCGGCATATTCTGGCCGATCATGGCAGGAGTGATTGGCGGCGTTGGATTGTGCTTTGCTCTTTCTCGAGTAATCGGGAGCTTTCTCGTTGGAGTCGAGTCTGTGGATTTTCTGGTTCTGATCGTGGTTACGACCTTCATGGTCGCAATGGCGCTTTTTGCCTGCTACCTGCCGGCCCGCGCCGCCCTTGAGGTGGATCCTTGGACATCGATTCGAGGAGAGTGATCTTTCGAAAGCCGATGCACCGCCAATTCGACTTAGCGTGGATATAAGATGCGTTGGATATGGGTACTGTCTTCCCTCGCCTTGCTGAGCGGCTGCAACCGGGAAGAGAGCTTCTCGCGCCACGATGCTCGCGGTACAGAGGCGAAACTTCGAGCCGCTGCGGAAGAGATCTTGCCTTGGATTCAGGACCAATCGCCGTTTCTCCTTTCGCCCGACGGGGGGCAGTTGCTCGTCAAACGTGAAATCGGGGGCGGTGATACGGAACTGTACGTCACAGCGCTGGAAACCGGCAAGCTGATTGGACGACGCCCCGGCGGGACTCCGTTGCTGATATCGTGGCGACCGGGCGGTGCGCTCCTCTCCTTTGTGCAGGACGACCACGGCGACAGAAACTACCGGCTGATGTTCTGGACACCGGAAGACGGGGAGATCATCACTCCCAACGCGCCGGTAATGCATTCGGCGCATCGCCTGATGCGCTGGTCTCCGGATGGACGGCGGCTGGCCTTTTGCGCGGCGGAGCGAGCGATGCAGAGCGGCCCCTTGCTCCTGCTGGAGGCCGATTCGCCTGAAAAGGCGTCGTCGGTGGTGTTGCAGAGAACCGACATCCAGGACTACGCCTGGTCCCCCAATTCGCAGAAACTGGCGGTTGCCGCTTCAGACTCCCGCAAGGTCGCTATCCTCGATATGGGCGAGAAAAGACGGGGCGCCATCCAGGTCAACACCGACTGTGCTGTGATGTATCTGGCCTTGACGCACGATAGCTCCGGATTGGTTGTGGCGGGCGCCGAGTCCGACAAAGGGTGGTTCGTTTTGCGGAAAGTCGACCTGGCCACAGGGGCAAGCCGCATCATTTTCCGTCATGAGGGCCGGATAAGGGATATCACGCCGCTGGAGGATGGAAGTGTTGTTTTCCGGGCGGTGTCCGAAGGCACGGGAAAGTTGATGGTTGCAGCTCCGGACGGGAACTGCGAGCCGTTGCCTTTCGGTGAAGGGACGACCTCCCTGCTGGCGGCTAATGAAGCGAAACGGGCGCTTTACGCGGCTCATACCGGTATAGTCACGCCGCTGGGACTCTACGAAATGAACGTGGACCGCCGGACCTCGCGGCTCGTCTTTCAACCGTCGCCGCTCCAAGGGGTGCGCGGAACGGCGCCGGCGACCGCGTATGTGTCCATTCCGAACGGCCCGACACTTCCGGTGCGGGTCTGGCGGTCAAAGACAAGGCCGCCGCGGGGCGCAATCATAGTTTTTCCAAACGGCCGCGGTGACGAAAAGGGCTCCCCCGTCTACAGCGGCTCCATTCAGTACTTTGTTCAGAAAGGCTACGACTATATTGCTTTTGATTTCCAGCCCAACGGGGAAGAGGCCCTCAATGAGATGGATATCCGGTACTCTCTTGCCGTAATCGACTACGCGCGGAATCAGCTCGGCGCCTCGCCAGAGAAAACGGTGCTTTACGGCGGCAGTCTGGCGACAAATTATGTTGTGGAGACCGCGCGCCACCTGCGGGAAACGGCAGGCGGGCTGGTGCTGCGGGGCATCACACGCTCCGCGTCGGACGGGGAGAGCGGATTCGACCACGGGTTTCGGGTGGCGGCGTTTCAGGGTGAGAACGACCCGGTTAGCCCGGCGACGGCCCGGGCCTATCTCGAATGTGTTTTTGGCCCGCGGGCGCTAAGCGGCGCCAATGGGTTCTTTTATATATTGCAAAACGAGGGGCACACCCCGCGCCTGCTGAGCTCCCGCGCCCTGGTTTACGCCGGGATAGTCGAGCTTTTGGAGCGGTAAGGCTTCGGTGCCGCCGAAAGCGCACGGGTGATTCCAATGGTCGAGTCATACGAACCGCCTTTTGAGAGCCCCCTTGACCGCCGTGATGGTGCCGCGGCACTTTCTGCCGCGGCCCGCAAGCTCTGGCGGCCGGGTGTTTCCTCGATGCCGAAACAGGGATAGTCGATCACCATGGACAGACCGCGCGGTCAAGCCGTAAAACGGGCCAGGTTGCTAAGACGGGTGGTTTATGGGGCGGTTCTCTCTGCCGGCGTCCTTCTGGCGGCGCTGGGTCTTTCGCGGTTGAAGTCGGCGGCGCCGACGGTCGACGCCTCGACGGTCTGGCTGGACACCGTGAAGCGGGGCCCCATGGTGCGTCAGGTCCGGGGTCTGGGGACCCTGGCGCCGAAGGACATCCTGTGGATACCGGCGGCCACCCCGGGCCGGGTCGAGCGGATACTGATGCGGCCGGGGGCCCGGGTCGAGCCGGAGACGGTCCTGCTCGTCCTCAGCAACCCGCAGCTGGAACTGGAGGCTCTGAACGCCGAGCATGAGGTGACATCGGCGGAGGCTGAATTGACCGGCCTGGAGGTGCAGCTGGAAAGCCAGCGGCTGACCCAGCGGGCGGAGCTCGCGCGGGTGCAGTCGGAGTGTCAGCAGGTCAAAGCGACGGCGGATCGCAACGAACTGCTCGCTCGGGAGGGGCTGGTGGCCGATCTGGATCTCCAGCTCTCGAAATTAGCCTTCCAGCAGCTGCTCGAGCGTCAGGCGATTGAGGAGAAACGACTGGCCATCCAGGCCCAGGCAAATGAAGCACGGTTGGCCGTCCAGCGGGCCGAGGTCGAAAGACTGGCGGCGGCCGCCAGTCTGAGGCGCAGCGAGGTGAAGGCGCTGCGGGTTCGAGCCGGGGCCGCCGGGGTGCTGCAGGAGCTGCCGGTCGAGGTCGGGGAGCAACTCGCCGCCGGCGCCATCCTCGCGAAGGTGGCGCAGCCGGAGCACCTGCAGGCCGAGCTGAAGGTTCCGGAAACCCAGGTCAAAGACGTGGCGATCGGCCAGCGGGTGGAGATCGACACGCGCAACGGCGTGATTCCCGGGACCGTTGCTCGCATTGACCCCGCGGTCCGGGAGGGCGCGGTCACGGTTGATGTCGCCCTTGACGGGACTTTGCCGCCCGGCGCCCGCCCCGACTTGAGCGTGGAGGGGATTATCGAGATAGAACGGCTGAGCGATGTGGTGTACGTGGGCCGGCCCGCCTTCGGGCAGCCGAACTCGGTGATCGGGATGTTCCGCCTTGAGGCGGACGGAAAGACGGCCGGCCGAGTGACGGTCAAACTGGGCCGCGGCTCGGTGACCACCATCGAGATCGTGGAGGGGCTCCGCCCGGGTGACCGGGTGATCCTGTCGGACACCTCCGCCTACGACGCCTACGACCGGATTGAACTGCGGTGAATCAGGACAACTGAAGCCATGGAGCGACTCATGAACTCGGAACACAACCCCTTGATCAACCTGGCCGGCGTAACCAAAGTCTTTTTGACGGACGAAGTCGAGACTCACGCGCTGTCGGACATCAATCTGCAGATACCGCGGGGCGAATTCCTTTCGATCGCGGGGCCCTCCGGATGCGGGAAATCGACGCTGCTGTCCATCCTCGGCCTGCTCGATACGCCAACGGAGGGCCGCTATCTGCTCAATGACCGGGCGGTCGAGAAGCTGACGGCCTCCCAGCGCGCCCGCATTCGGAACCGGGAAATCGGTTTCATCTTTCAGGCCTTCAACCTGATCAGCGATCTGACCGTTTACGAAAACGTCGAACTGCCGTTGACTTACCGGGGGATGCCCTCGTCCGAGCGCAAGAAGAGGGTCCAGCAGGCCCTGGAGAAGGTCGGCATGTCGCACCGCGTGAAGCACTATCCGGCGCAGCTCTCCGGCGGCCAGCAGCAGCGGGTGGCGGTGGCCAGGGCGCTGTCGGGAGACCCCGCGATTCTGCTGGCCGACGAGCCCACGGGCAACCTCGATTCGAAAAACGGCGAAGCCGTTATGGACCTTTTGGTCGAGCTCCACCGGCAGGGAGCGACGATCTGCATGGTCACCCACGATCCCCGTTACACCGCCTACGCCGATCGAACGGTCCACGTGTTCGACGGTTCGATCGTTGACCAGGTCTTGAGACAGAGGCGGTCCGTCCAGGAGAAAACAACGCCGGTGTGAATTTTGCGCGATTTGTTGCCTGGCAAGGCCTCCGACTGGTCAGTGGCAGACCTCAAACAGCTTTTGAGGCCACCGCCCCGGCGGCCTTCGTCGACCATTGGCTATGACTGAAGGGCTCTGAAAAGTGGCCCCGAATTCTAAAGTGTCGACTGGGACCCTGCGGGCTGAAAAGGCTGCCCCGGCAAAATGATCGGTTTTGCCGATGCTCGCCTCGGTTATGAATCATGCTATGATTCATACTGAATCATGTCTGGCATCATGGGAGGAAGACCATGAAGCAATTATCTTTGCGGGGATTCGACCCCGACCTCGAAAAACGCATACGCGACTTGGCACGGAAGGAGGGAATCTCGCTGAATCAGGCAAGCCTCCGGCTGTTGCGAAAGGGAGCGGGGATGGAAGGAACTGGCGGCGCAAGCCAGACTGTGGGTGATTCGCTGGACCACCTTATCGGGACATGGTCTCCTGAAGACTCTGACGCATTCCTGGAGAGCATTGAGCCGGTGGAGCAGATCGACCCGTCCTTTTGGAAATGAAAATTCTTCTCGATACGAACGCCTATGCGGCTCTCATGCGCGGCGAAACAAGAACGGCAGATCGAGTCCGCCGCGCCGCACGCATATTCCTGTCCGCGATAGTGGCGGGCGAGCTCGTCTTTGGATTCCGGAACGGGTCTCGCTTCGAGAAGAACATGCGCGATCTCGAGACATTCCTTGAGAACGCCTACGTCGAGTTCCTTCCCGTTTCGCTCATTACGGCGGACCGTTTCGGTCGTATCGCTGCCTCGCTCCGCCGAAAAGGCACCCCTCTTCCGACCAACGATATCTGGATAGCAGCCCACGCTATGGAATCTGGCGCTGAATTGCTATCCTTCGATCGCCATTTCGAGTTAATCGAAGGTCTGGTCTGGACTCGGCTGTAGACGGTCGCCGGACGAGACGAATTATGACTGCCGCCGACCTCCACTTCGAATCACAGCCGCATGGCATTTCAGGGAGGGGCGCCTCGTGAAAGATGCTAAGTATTGGCGCCCGGTTGCGCCAGCATTCAAATGAAAAAACCATAAACCATGAAACTCTTTGTGACCTTCTTTCTTCTGATCGTCTCGTCGGCATCGATTCGGGCCGCCGAGTATCACGTCTCACCGGCCGGCGACGACGCCTGGGAGGGCGGCGCCGCCCGGCCCTTCCGCACGATCTCCGCCGCCGCTCGCGTCGCCCAGCCGGGCGACCTGATCACCGTCCACGAGGGCGTCTATCGTGAGCGGGTGACGCCGCCGCGCGGCGGCGCGTCCGACTCCCGGCGCATTGTCTACCAGGCGGCCGAGGGCGAAACCGCCGTCATCAAGGGCTCGGAGATAGCCCGCGGCTGGAAGCCGTTCATTGGCGATGTGTGGAAACTCACCTTGCAGAATTCCTTTTTCGGCAGCTACAACCCGTACAAGGATTTGATTTGGGGCGACTGGTTCGTGGATCGCAGAAGGCCTCACCACACTGGAGAAGTCTACCTCAACGGCAAATCCCTCTACGAATCGCACACCCTCGAGGCGGTGCTGAATCCAAAGCCGATTCCTTTGACGGTCATACGCGACGGGGTCACCGTTCCGCTTGACTCCAAGGGAACGACCTACACCTGGTACTGCGAAAGCGACGAGGAGCAGACTTACATCTACGCCAACTTTCACGGGAAGAATCCCAACCAGGAGCTGGTGGAGATTAATGTGCGCGATAGTTGCTTCTATCCTGACGAGCCGGGTCGCAACTACATTACGGTGCGGGGCTTTCGGATGAGCCAGGCCGCCACGCAGTGGGCGGCGCCCACGGCGGAGCAGATCGGCCTGATCGGCACCCACTGGAGCAAGGGGTGGATCATCGAGAACAACGTGATCAGCGATTCCAAGTGCTCCGGCATCACCCTGGGCAAGGATCGCAAGACCGGACACAACGTCTGGAGCAGGGACCGCTGCAAAGACGGGGCGACCCACTATAACGAAGTTATCGTGCGCGCGCTGGAGGCGGGGTGGTCACGGGAGAAGATCGGCGGTCATATCGTCCGCCACAACGTCATCTTCAACTGCGAGCAGGCCGGCATATGTGGCAGCATGGGGGGCGCCTTCAGCCAGATCACCGACAACCACATCTATAACATTTGGACTAAGCGCCTGTTCTCCGGCGCCGAAATCGCCGGGATCAAGCTTCACGGCCCCATCGACGCCCTTATCGCGAACAACCGTCTACACAACGTCGGCCGCGGCCTCTGGATGGATTGGATGACGCAGGGCGCGCGCATCACGAGAAACCTCTGCTACGACAATACGATGGACGATCTGTTCGTGGAGGTCAATCACGGCCCCTTCCTGGTGGACAACAACATCTTTCTCTCTGACACAGCGATAAGAAACCTCTCCGAGGGCGGCGCGTACGTCCACAACCTGGTTGCCGGAAGAATCATCCGAAGCCCGCAGGCCCGCGTGACTCCTTACCACG
The DNA here is from genome assembly GCA_035593865.1 of Acidobacteriota bacterium. GTDB lineage: Bacteria > Acidobacteriota > UBA6911 > RPQK01 > RPQK01 > RPQK01. The sequence continues at coordinate 942 of DAOTAI010000160.1, read as the reverse complement.
AGCCGCATTCAACCGCGCTGGCGGGTCTGAAGAACACCAGGGGAGGCGACGACCGTTTCTACAACAATATCTTGGTGGCGGAAGACTCCGGAATCCCCGACCGCAATTTCCCCACCACCCAGGCTGAAATCGGCTACGGGCTGGAAGTGTATGACCGAGCCGAGCTCCCGCTGCATGCGGCGGGCAACGTCTACCTCAACGGCGCCAAACCGTGCGTGAGAGAGACGAACTACATAGAGCGGCCGGAGTTTGATCCGGACATCCGGATTGTCGAGGACGGGGAAAGCGTGCACCTCGAGATCAGCTTCCCGTCCCTGGACGCCTTGGCCACCCGGCTTGTGACCACGGATCTGCTGGGGAGCACGGTGACCTCGGGCCTGCCGTTTGCGAATCCCGACGGCTCGCCTCTGACGATTGACACAGACTACTTCGGGCGCCGCCGAAATGCCTCCCACCCGTACGCCGGCCCCTTCGAGCAGCCGGGCGTCGGCCGGACACGACTTGAACTAATGAGGACGAACTCGCGATGAAGATGAGCCGATGTGCCTTTGCCGGTCTCGCACTTGTGACCCTTGTGGTCGCCTCTGTGGGTCGAGCCGCCCCAGCCGACTGTCAACTGACTAAGGACAGCCGGTTCGTCGATGTTGGCCTGGTGGACGCGATCCGGCCGAAAGTCTTCATGCCACTCACCCAAGATTTGACGGTCACGCCCACGACCATGCAGGTGGAAGCCAAGGGGCCGCGGCGGTTCATCGAAGTCGGCGGAAAGTCCGGTTATCAGCCGTTGAGCTTGGCGACTTCCCTGAAAATCAACACGGACCTGCACCTGAAGCCCGAGGGCAGCATGATTGTCTGGGTTTGTCCGCTTGAGTCGCTGGGCGTCGCCTCGCTGGACAGGCACGTGCTTTCGAAAGACCCCAGGGCTCACCAATACGGCATCCT
>DAOTAI010000159.1:0-10385 GCA_035593865.1 Acidobacteriota bacterium | reverse complement strand
GAGGGACCTGAACCGTCCCGCACGCTTGGCCCAAGGCTGATAACCTCCGTAGACTCCCACACGACCGTTGGGCCGAAACTCCGCGTCCTTGACATGGAACCCGGCAATTCGATCTCCGTAAAGACGGATGAACTCAAGGTAGTCGAGCTGCTGCAACACCAGGTGGCTCGGATCGTAGTTGAGGCAGGCGGCCGGGTGCTGGTCGACTTTTTCGAGGAACATCTCATAGGTGGCCCCGTCGAAAAGGTCAGAACCAGGGTGAAGTTCGTAGGCAAAGCTTATACCCGCGTCGTGCGCGGCATCGAGAAGTGGTCTCCAGCGTTTCGCCAATTCTTCAAACGCTTCTTCGACAAGGCCCGGCGGGCGCTGCGGCCAGGGATAATTCAGGTGCCAGGCAAAACCGCCGGAAAGCGTCGGAATCGTCTTCGTTCCCAAATTCCTCGAAGCCGCAATCGTCTTGCGCAGCCGGTCGGTCGCCCACTCGGTGACGGCTGATCCGCTGAGACCTTCCGGATAGAAGGGCTGAAAAAGACCAGCGTAGACCGGGTGCATCGCAAGAACCTGCCCCTGAAGAGAGGTGTTCAACTCAGTTACCGTCAAACCATGCTTCTCGAGTAATTCCCGGTAAGCATCGCAGTACGCTTGTGATTCAGACGCTCGATCGAGGTCGAACACCCTTGGATCCCAGGTGGGAATCTGCACCCCTTTGTAGCCGAGATTGGCTGCCCAGGCAGCAAGGGTCTCGATGCAATTGTAGGGTGGGGTGTCACGAAGAAACTGAGCCAGGAAAATGGCGGGTCCTTTCATGGAGATCGGCATTGATTAACCTCCACAAGCTTCACGGAATCATGGTTCTGAAATGAGGCTACGAAACTCGCCTCGGTCGGTCACTATCACCCGACACTCAACCTCATTCTCGCCCAGGAATTTTTCGACAGCTTCGAAGGACGGCACGCCGGTCGTGCAGCCCAATGCGGTTGCTCCGAGTGCTCCGACAGCGCTGCCAAACTTGAGAGTCTTGACCAAATCCCAGCCGCGCAAAATCGCCGCCACCAGTCCCGCATTAAAGCAATCGCCGCAACCGGTAGGATCGACAAGCGGAACACGGAAAACACTCATTTCGACAGTACATTCCGCATTCCGGGCAAAAAGGCCGCCCGCGCCTCGGGTGATTACGACCAGGGGCGCCCCCTCCTGCCGGAGCACGCGCGCCTGCGAATCAAGATCCGCCTTTCCCGTTAGAACGCGCGCTTCATCTTCATTGGCTATGAAAACGTCCACATGAGGCAGAAGCCTCAGACAACGGCCGGCGTCCACGCTCGTCTGCCAAGGGATACACACATTAAGTACGACCCGGGAACGACGCTCACGCGCCTGTCTGAACAGCTCAAGCAGCGCCTGATCGTTCCACAACGGAAGCTTCATGTATCCCGCCGCCACTACGATGCCGTCTGTCGGGACAAGATCGAGCGGGAGGTCCTCGCCCGTAAATTGGTTCGCCCCGCCCAAAGCGTGAATAAATCGTCGGTCTTCGCCTTCCGCCCGGTAAATGAGGGTTGTCGGAGTTGCCTGGCCCTGCGCCCGAATAACCGCCCGGGTGTCGAGGCCGATTTTCTCCAGTTCCGAAATGACAATATCGCCGAAGGCATCGTCCCCCAAAGCACCGAAGAAGCTGGTCCGCACGCCCAGTCGCTGGAGCGCCACCGCGGTGTTAAGGGCATTGCCTCCCGGGAATAAGGCGATGCGATCGCTCAGAACCATTTCTCCCGGGTTCGGCAGACGGGACATGGCCGCCGCGAAAACGTCGGCCGCCATATCGCCAACGCACAAAACCCGAGGAATACTCTGCGATGGCGCTGTCGAATCATTCATAGGCGACTTCCGTTAGCTGCTGCCACGATCGATTGCCTTCAGGGCCGTCCGTACCGGTCCTCGTAGCGCACCTTGTCTTCATCACGCACTTCACCGTAGGCAACTTCGAACATCCGCAAAGGTTCTTTCCCGTTTTCGTTGCTTAATCGATGCCGGGTCCCGCGAGGGATGAAAATCTCGTCGAAGGCCTTCGGGCGCAGGATCTGGTCGCCCACCTGCACAACCCCACCATCGGTGAGCAGAACCCAAAGCTCGTCAAAATTCTGGTGAGACTGGAGGCTGCCTGTCTCCCCTGGCTGCATTTCCACCATCCAGACCGTACAGGTCTCGTTACGAGCGTATTCCCGGTAGTGTCCCCAAGGCCGGGTTATGGTTTTCGACCGTCGCATAATCACTGTCCCTTAACACCTCAGAAGGTAAGAAAAAATCGGTTGGTCTCCGACGACTCTTTCACATTTCTCCGTTTTCGGTTTAGAGCTCCGTAACAAACCACTTGAGATGGCATGATCATTAACCGGCCGCTCTGGCTTCCTTTTTGACTTTTTGCCAGTCGCGATCAAACTGCGCCAAACCCAGTTCAGTCAGCGGATGCTGGAACATCTGGTTGAACAGGTCTTCCGGCATCGTCCCGATGTCGACACCGGCGCGCAGGCAGCTAAGCAGAGTCGGCTGAGTTTTCAGGCTTCCGGCAATGATTTCGGACTTGAAGCCGTACTGGCGTTTGATCGCCATGGTGTCATTAATCAGGCGATCGCTCTCAATCGCCACATTTTCCAGTCGACTGAGTACAATGCTGACAAAGCTGGCCCCGGCTTTCATCGCCAATAGCGCCTGCGTGGGCGAGAACACCATGGTGACGTTGGTTCGAATACGATGCTCGCGTTCAAGTATTGGCACCGCCCGCAATCCTTCCCGGGTCATAGGGATCTTGACCACCACCTGGGGACCGAAAGCCGCCAGGCGCCTGGCCTCCATCACCAGCCCGTCAGTGTTATCAGCCACCGCCTCAACGCTGACGTGCTCCGCCACTACAGTACACATTTCCCGTATCACCTCTTCGAAAACGCGCCCCGCTTTCGCTATGTGACTCGGGTTGGTTGTTACCCCGTCAAGAAGACCTGTCGCATGCGCTTTTCTTACGGCGTCTATGTCAGCGGTATCTAGAAAGATTTTCATGCGTTGTAATCCTTTTCGGTCGGCTGTGTCGCTTTTATCAAATCGTTGAGAGTCACCACTGGACCGGGCGGGTCGCCCAGTTCCGGGAAAACTGCGTCCGCCTCGGTGAAATCCTCGTCTGCGGTGTAACCACTTATAGTAATGACGCAACGCATCCCGGCTGCTTTGGCCGCCAGTAGACCGTTTCGGCTGTCTTCAACTACCAGACATTCAGCTGGTCGGAGGGCCATCCGTTTGGACGCCAGGTTGTAAATGGCCGGATCAGGCTTCTTCTTGCTCACGATGTCGCCCGCGAAGATCGTAAAGTGCTTCCTTCGCTCCGGCCCCAGCAACTTCTCGACTATAGCGGTAACGGCCCGCTCATTTGACGTGGAGCAAACGGCCAGCCGAAGGGAGGCGGCGATGGCTTCGTCCACCAGCCGGCAGATGCCCGATCTCAAGGGTAACCGCCCACTTTCGATCAACTTCATGAACATGTCAGTCTTGATATAGTGCAGCTCCTGGATAAAGGCATCGTGATCAGCCAAATCGTGGGGCCACCCGACATTGTTGAAATAGAAGCGCATCCGCTCCTTCCCACCGGAGATCTTCAACAACTGGCCGTACAGGTCAACGTCCCATTCGATGTCGAGCCTCTTTGCGGCAAACGCCTGATTGAACGCCACACGGTGTCCATCTCTTTCCGTATCAACGAGAACCCCGTCGCAATCGAAGATGAGAGCTTTCACTCAGTTCCTCCCGATTCCCTCCAGAAATTCCTTCAGACACTTCAGAAAACCGGCAGCGTACGCCCCATCAACTGCCCGGTGGTCACAGGCCAAATCGAGGGTCATCATGTCCCGGACTCCAATTCCGCCAGGGACGGGGACAACCCGTCGTTCAGCGCATCCGACTCCCAGGATGGCGCATTCAGGCGGATTGATAATGGGAAGAAACCGGCTAATGCCGTACATTCCGAGGGAGCTGATGGTGAAAGTCCCGCAGTGGCGCGGATCAACCATTCCGCGGCGAGCCGCCTCCGCGTTTCTTCTGGAAATCTCTGCGATTTCGTCCAGGCTACGGCTGGCCGCGTCAGGAATGACGGGAACCACGAGACTGTCCTCAACCGCCACCGCGATGCCCAGGTTGACGCTCTTGCGAAGAATCAGTCTGTCTTCTTCAACGTGCGCATTGAGCCGGCCAAATCGCGGCAAGGTCTGGGCCACCGCGTACGCCACCAGGTCAGTAACCGTAATCCGTACTGCACGACTGGCATTGTCTGAACTGCGCCAAAGCAGCGCGTCAGTCATGTCCACATCGATAGAGAGGTGAAAGTGCGGTATCGTCCGTTTACTTCTTCTTAACTTTTCGGCAATCGCTTTGCGAGTCCGGTCAAAAACGATGACCTCATCACCGACACTCGTTGTCTGGGGTGCGTTCTGTAACGAGGGCTGCATCGCGCTCGCAGCAAGCACGTCTCGCTTGATGATCCGCCCACCGGGACCGGTTCCCTCGATCTGCGAAAGGCTGAGTCCGAGTTCGCGGGCCAGCCGGCGGGCCGAAGGTGACGCTCGCCTCTCGCGAGTCGAATCGCCGGAAAGAGACGGGACGGGTGGCACTATGACCTCCCCGCCCTCGACTTCGATTTGTTCCGTCGGGTGCGCCGGCTCCGCGCTGACCCCCGCCTGATCTTGCTTGAGCGCCTCCTGGTCACTTTCTTCGGATATGTAGCCGAGCGGACGAAAGACCTCGACGCGTTCGCCCTCTTGGTGAAGGATCTTGGTCAAGATACCTGAGCATTCCGCCTCGACTTCGAAGCTCGCCTTGTCCGATTCCACGATCAGGACGGTTTCCCCCTTCTCCACACGATCGTTCTCTTTCTTAAGCCACTGGCTGATGATCGCGTCCGGAATGTCCTGGCCCACCTGGGGCATGATGATCGGCTTCATAACTCCCTCTCGGTCACTCAACCGCGGCTGAACCGGCGGAAGCGGCACGGCCACTGCTGCCGAAAAGAGTGATCTTTTCCTTTACCTCGTTTTTCATTCGCTCAAACTGTGCCCCCAGCGGCTTCAAGGGCTCGTACTCGTGATGAGCGACATGGTACTCGACGAAGCTATCGATAAACGTGTGCTTCAGTTGAGTCGAAATATTGATCTTGGCGCAGCCAAGGGCGATGCATTTGCGAAAGACCTCATCAGACAGCCCTGCGCCACCGTGCAGGGCGATTGGCAGGCCAGTTCGGCAGGCGATCTGCTCCAGACGATCGAAGGCGATTTTCGGTTCCCCTTTGTAAAGACCATGCGCTGTCCCGATCGCCGGGGCAAACACCGCCAGGGGCAGATCGCGACAGAACAAGACCGCTTTGTCAGGATCTGCGAGATGGGCCTGATCGTCATCCACCCGCTTGTCTTCCTCGACTCCGCGGATCTGGCCCAACTCTGCCTCTACTCCCACACCCGCTTCGGTCGCCATGGCGACAACTTCTCGGGTCAGCGACAGATTCTCTTCGAACGGTTTATGCGAAGCGTCGATCATCACGTCCGTCCACCCAGCTGCAATGCATTCACGAATGACATCCAGGTCTTTACAGTGGTCCAAGTGCAGCGAAACCGGAACCGGAGAATCAGATGCCAACTGCCGCACCCAGGCGACAATGGCTGCCGATCCCCAAAATCGCACGGTTTTCACTGAAACCTGGACTATGACGGGAGCATTCAATTCCTCGGCTGCGCGCACAACGGCTCGTGTGGAGTTGTAATCAACAATATTGAATGCCGCGACGCCATAGCGCCCTTCGCGAGCCGCCGCCAGCATTGTTTTCATACTTTGAAGTGCCATGAACTACCCTCGCCCTCCCCTGTAAGCTGCGGTTGCAGACCGCAGGTCACGCTAAAGTGCACGGACCGCGTACCGCCGCTAATCTGCATAAACCGCGCGCCTGGCCGCTGTTATGATGTCCGCTTCCTGAGGTACGCAAGCCGACTCAAGAGCCAGGTTATAAGGAATGGGAGTATTCTTCCCGGCCACTATCTCAATCGGACTGTCCAGATAATCGAAGGCCTCGGCTTGGATAATCGAAGCGATATCCGAAGCAACGCCTCCTCGCCGTGCCGCCTCCTGCACGATAACAACGTGCTCGGTCTTACGCACCGATTCCAGGATTCTTGCGCGGTCCAGAGGGACCAGCGTTCGCAGGTCAAGGACCTCGGCATCAATTCCCTGCTCGGCCAGCTTTTGGGCAGCCTGGAGCGAACGCAGCACCATGGCTGACCAGGCGATTATGGTCACATCACTTCCCGCACGTTTGACATCGGCCTGACCCAGTTCAACGATATAGTCCCCGGTCGGAACCTCCCCGGTCGTCAAGTAAAGAAGCTTGTGCTCGATGAAGATCACGGGGTCATCCTGCCTGAGCGACGCTTTCAGCAGACCTTTTGCGTCGTAAGGCGTGGCGGGCATAACCAGCTTCAGGCCGGGTATGTGATAGAAGAGCGCCTCGAGACTCTGGGAGTGCTGCGCCGCCAGGCCGTTGCCCACACCCCCCTGAGTCCGTATGACCAGAGGAACGTGGCCCTGTCTGCCGGTCATGAAACGGACTTTCGCAGCCTGGTTCACGATCTGATCCATAGCGAGCAACGCGAAATCGACGAAAAGAATTTCCACCACGGGGCGCATTCCGGTTATGGCCGCACCGACCCCGGCGCCCGTGAAGCTGGCCTCTGCAATCGGGGTGTCAATGACCCGGCGGGGACCAAACTCCTTCAGCAAATCAACCGTCACCTTATATGAGCCGCCACGTTCGCCAATGCCCTCCCCCATGAGGAAGATCCTGGGATCACGGCGCATCTCCTCACGCAAAGCCTCGTTCAACGCTTCGCGATACATGATGGTCCGTCCCGCGGCAGGTGCAGCAACCGATTCTTCGGGTCTTGTTGCCATCAGTAGATCTCCACTTCCCGCAGGAACTCCTCGACCGAGGGCTCAGGGCTGTTCAGTGCGAATTCGACGGCCTCATCCATCTCGCGCTCGACCTCGGCCTCAACCCGTTGGAGAGCATGTTCCTTCAGTCCCCCCTTCGACAACGCGAGGTCCTTCCCGATCTTGAGCGGATCTCGACTCAGGTAATACTCAAGCCGGTCTTTAGGCATGTATTGACCGGGATCGTTGACGTGGTGCCCCGCTTGTCGATAGGTCACGGCTTCTAGCAAGATCGGACCCTCGCCTCGCCGACAGGCCTCGATCGCTTCAGCCGTTCTTTCGTAGACAACCAGAACGTTGTTCCCGTCGACTCTTTCGCTGTGAATGCCGTAGCCCAGTCCTCTGCGGAAAAGCTCAGGCTCGGCCGTCGACTGCTCAATGGGAGTCGAAACCGCGAATTGATTGTTCTCGAGGACAAGAATGAAAGGCAGTCGTAACGAGGCCGCGAAATTCAAGCTTTCTCCAAAAACCCCGTTATTTGCCGCTCCATCGCTTGCGAATACAATGGCCACCCGGTCATCACCTCGGATCCAGGCGCCCATGGCGGCGCCGACGCCGATTGGAATACCTCCTCCCACGATTCCGTTGGCGCCCAGGTTACCGGTACTGAGATCGGCGATATGCATGGACCCGCCGCGACCCTTGCAATAACCAGGCTCACGACCAGTAATCTCGGCGACCATTCGCTTCAGGTCGCCGCCCCGGGCAATGCAATGGCCGTGTCCACGGTGAGTACTGGTGATGTAGTCCTGCGGCCGCGCCGCCGCGCACGCACCCGTCGCAATCGCCTCCTCGCCCACGTAGGAATGAAGATATCCACGGATCGCTCCCTGTCGATAAAGCTTCACACACCGAGTCTCAAAAACCCGGATCGTGTACATCGTCCGGTAGAGGCGCGTAAAGAACTCTTTGCTGTACATTTGGCTCCTTGACGCAGCTGGCGAAAACTGCGATTCCTTACCGCCGGGCCTGGACCGAAAAGCTGTAGAGATCACCCCGGTACAGCGATTCCTCCATCTCGAGAATGGCGCCCTTACCGACGAAAGTCGCACCTTCGACTCGGAATGCCGGCACCGGTTTCGTCAGTTCGAACAATCCCATCTCCCTCTCAGCCTCGATCATGACGACGCTCAACTTTTGGTCGATCTGAACCAGTTCAAGCCCATAATCCTTCTCGTAAATCTGGTAGAGCGACCCCTCCAGCGCCTTTTGCTCTATTCCAGGGCAAAGCGCAGCGGAGACATAGCGGATTTCTTTCATCATCGGGACATTGTCTGCCAGACGCAGCCGTTCGATACGGCAGACCGGCCCGTCGAGGCGGTACCGGCGGCCGTGAATGACCAGGGATTGCGAGGTATCGAGCAGGCGGACGCCAAGCAGGCGGGTCGACGGAACTCGTCCGGCCTCAACCATGTTTCGGGTAAAACTGAGAATGCGGTCGGCGGATCGGCCCACACTTCGTCGTTGTACAAAAGTCCCTCGCCCTTTGATTCGGGTAACCCAGCCACTCTGTTCAATTTCGGCCAGGGCCTTCCGAGCCGTGGTGTTGCTCACCCTATAGCGCTGTATGATGTCGTTCTCAGAGGGGGCGCGGCTCCCGGCAGTCAGTTCCCCACGGCGAATCATGTCGACTATCTCCCCGCTTATCCGCAAGTATTTCGGGAGATGTGCCTTGGCGCTCGCCATCTCGCCTTCCTTGTCTAACCCATCCAACGAAGTTGAACTAACTTAACGCACTAAGCAGGAAGGTTACCGTACGAGTCCGCTGGTTTCAAGGGAAAATTGGGGAAAGTGACGGTGCCCCGCTGCCCGGTCGAGGGAGGCCAAGGCGAGCCGAGTGGTTGAGACGTGGCGCGGGTTTCGGTATAGCGCACTCACAAGGCAGGCACGTCACACTCAACCAAAGGGTTTCGATACAGTTCGCCACAAAACAGCGAGTCACTCAACCGCCGCCACCTCTCAACCTGGCGATCGAAAGCTCGATCCCTCGCGCAAGCAAGCTCGGCTCGTTGGGGGGCTTGTTGGGGACAGTCCTTTTCGTGGTGGGGCTTGTTGGGGACAGTCCCTTTCGCGCCGGGGGCTTGTTGGGGGGCTTGTTGGGGAGGGGCTTGTTGGGGACAGTCCCTTTCGTGGGGCTCGTTGGGGATGCTCGTTAGGGACAGTCCCTTTCGTCGGTCCCTTTCGTCGGTTCCGTTCTCAGGGCGCCTAAGGGACTGTCCCCAACACGCCTCTCCCCAGCACGCCTCGGTTCTCAGGGCGCCTAAGGGCAGGGTGCCTAAGGGACTGTCTTCAACACTCCTACCCACGCACTGACGGATAAGAACAGAGATAGGGCCGCACTACAAATGGGGAACGCTGGTCAAGAATACGGACTCGGAACGATCCTGCCTATCTCCCAGGAAAACCCTGATGCGTAGAACCCTTGACCGCAATCAAAAAACCCCGCGCCAGGCATCCGCATCCAATGGTTGGATCAATGGAAGTTTTCGACCAGCATGATGTCGCGGACTTCGTGGTCGAAGCTGGAGTAGAGAATCCACTTGCGGTCAGGGGAGAGAGCTATCCACTGGGGGCCTTCCCATTCCGGCTCCCGCTCTATTGTTCCTAGCAGGCGACGAGCGCGGCCGTCGTAATCCGCCAGGAAGAAGGAGCGATCCCGGGCGAAAAAGATGCCTTCCGGCACCAGCCGCCAGTTCGGCCAGAAGATCAACTCGTTGATAACCACGCTTTCTGGGCCACCTGCAAGCGGCATCCGCCACAACGGCGAGTAAGGCGCCTTCAGGTAATAGAGGTATTTCCCGTCGGGTGATTCAGCAGCGTTCCAGCCGCCGTTTTCCGTCACCTGGCTGGTCTCACCTCCGTGGCGCGAAACCTTCCAGACCTCCCACTTTCCGGTCCTGTCGGAGCCGAAATAAACCCAATTCCCGTCGTTGGACCAACTCGGTACCACGTCGTCGGCTGGATGATCCGTAAGTCGAAAAAGCGAACGAGTGGCGACGTCCATCACAAAGATATCGCTGTGCCCTTCAGGCCGGGAATCGAAGGCGATCGTGCGGCCGTCCGGAGACCAGCGGGGAGTGCCTGAATGTTGACCGAGAGAGGTCAGCTGGACCGGGTTCTGGCCCTCGGCGTCGCTCATCCAGATCTCGGAACTGCCAGTGCGTCTTGAAGAAAAGACAATCTTGGAGCCGTCCGGCGAGTAGTCGGGATTCAGATCTGCCTGGGTCGATGTGATGAGCCGGCTCGGCGTACCAATACCGGACCCGCCTTTCGGGGCGGCAATGCGCCAGATATTCAGTTCGTTGAATGTTTCCTCGTAGGCCAGAAGGTTGCGAGAGGGATCAAGACACAGAGACAGGATATCGGCCCTGATGGGA
>DAOTAI010000654.1:0-1659 GCA_035593865.1 Acidobacteriota bacterium | reverse complement strand
GTAGGGTGGGTTTCGAAGGAGGGCGCGTCAGCGCCCGGATGAAACCCACCGCCCCTTGGGTAACTCCGCCGATTTTTTCACACATTCTCAGGCTTCGCTCTTGACTGGGATCTCCTGAACTTTTACCGGCTTGCCTCGCCCCCCGATTTTCAGGTTCAACATCTCAACGAAAACCGAGAAGGCCATTGCGAAGTAGATGTAGCCTTTCGGAATGTGCTGATCCAGCCCTTCTGCAATGAGCGATACACCGATGAGCAAGAGAAAGCTCAACGCCAGCATTTTGACTGTCGGATGCTGTTCGACAAATCCGCTCACCGGCCCTGAGAACACCATCATGAACAGGACCGCCACGATTACGGCTGACACCATGATGGGTAACTGGTTGGTCATGCCGACGGCAGTGATAACAGAATCCAGAGAAAAGATAATGTCCATCAGGACGATCTGGATGATTACTCCCCTGAAGGAGCCGGCGACCTTGGCGGTGGAGCTGTCGTGCTTGGCGCCTTCCAGGCGGATATGGATCTCGTGCGTGCTCTTGGCCAACAGAAATAGTCCGCCGACGATCAGTATCAGGTCGCGTCCCGATATTTCCTGACCCAAAACTGTGAACCAGGGGGCAGTAAGCCTGATGATCCACGCAATCGAGAATAGAAGCGCGATTCGCATGAACATTGCCAGGCCGAGGCCGACAAATCGCGCCCGCGGTCGCTGCTGGTCGGGCAGCCGCCCGGTGAGAATCGAGATAAACACGATATTGTCGATACCCAGGACCAGCTCTAGAACCGTCAGAGTGATAAAAGCTATCCACGACGCTGGATCAAGCAGCCATTCCATGACATCCATTCTCCTGTTAGCGCGAGGGCAAATCCAGCTTGGTAGCGCCTGAGCCCGTTGACCTTAGTAGCCGCCTGCCATATTATCCGCGTAATCCGCGCTATCCGTGGGAATGATGCCCACGGATAGCACGGATTACACGGATTACGCGGATAAGCACGCCCGGCCCGACGCCAGTCCGCCGTCCCGCGCCTACATATGTCCTTGATTTCACCCCAATGCTTTTCCATACTTAAGCGCTTCTTGATTGGAGGTGATTTGCGACATGGGTCTATTCTTTCCTCCCGGCTACCGGCCGCTTCTGAATCCGAGGGAAACCGAGAAGGCGATCCGGCTAATCAAGACTTTCTTTCAAACGAATCTGGCATTTGAGCTGAACCTCATCCGTGTCACAGCACCCCTGTTCGTTAAAGCGGGAACGGGCATAAACGACGATCTCAGCGGTGTCGAGAAACCCGTCTCCTTTACTATTCCAGCCATGCAGGGAGCTCGGGCCGAAATCGTGCAGTCGCTTGCGAAGTGGAAGCGTCTGGAGCTTGCCCGCTTGGAGTTCAAGCCGGGCGAGGGACTCTATACCGACATGAATGCGATCCGCCCGGAGGAGATGCCCGACAACACGCACTCTTTGTACGTCGATCAGTGGGATTGGGAACTCGTCATCATCAAGCAAGACCGAAATCTGGAGTTCCTTAAGTCGATTGTGCGGCGCATTTACGACGTGATTCGACGCACTGAAAGGTATGTGGCCTATACCTACCCCGAGATCCAACCCCTGCTTCCCGACGAGATTCAGTTCGTTCACTCCGAGGAACCGGAGGAGCT
>DAOTAI010000158.1:0-10525 GCA_035593865.1 Acidobacteriota bacterium | reverse complement strand
CCGGGCCAGAAAACTATTTGGACGCGCTTCTGAGTCAAGGCGTGTGAAGGTTCCCTGTCGTACCAGTTCGTCACACAAGGCTCGATACTCGCTTTCCGAACCGTCGCACCAGTGGACTCGAGCCGGCTGACACATCCGGATCACCTCTTCGACCCATGCCAGCAGTTTTCTGTTTGTTGTACGCGTTCCCACTATCGTCTCCCCTAATTCTTCCAAGGCGCTCTTCAACCTCCCTCCGTCGTTCAATCGCTGAACTTATGCTGTGTGGCCGGGAAAGAAGCCAAGTTAGGATAGCGAGATTCCGGCCCAAGTCAATTATTTTCGCAAAAAAAACTGACAAAAACGAAGACCTGAGATCATGTCGTAAACTAAGGAGCGAACAGATGCTCATGAAGATCGCCACTTGGAACGTTAACGGAATTCGGGCACGGCAGTCGCAACTGCTGGAATGGCTCTCTCAGGAGCGCCCTGACGCACTCTGTCTGCAGGAAATCAAAGCTTCGCCCTGTCAATTGCCGCCTGAACTCTGTGATCTCGAGGGCTATTGGTGTTACTGGCACGGAGAACGGGCTTACTCGGGCGTAGGTCTTCACTTGAACAAGACAACCGTTCCGACGTTACCACGGTTTGTCCATCCCCCTTTTGATTTCGAAAACCGCATTGTCACCGTCGATCTGGGACGCTTGACCCTTGCTTCCGTCTACGTCCCGAACGGAGGCAAGGATTTTACAGCGAAGATGAACTTCCTTCGGGAAATCGAGCAAATGGCGATTGCTTACCGGAATGAGGGCAGACTGCTGGTGATTTGCGGCGATTTGAATGTGGCCCGGACTGAAATGGATGTCCACCCGAAGGAAAGAAAACCCAACGCCATTGGTCAATTACCGGAAGAACGAGCTTTGTTGGAACGAATCATCGAAAACGGGGGGCTGGTTGACGTCGGGCGCGCGCTCGACCCTGACAACGACAGGCTCTTTACGTGGTGGCCTCCGTGGCGCAATCTCCGTCAGCGAAACATAGGATGGCGCCTGGATTACGTTCTGGCCAGTGAAGAACTGGCAAAAAAGGCCATTAGTTGTCCCTCGTTCCGCGAGATCGGGACAAGCGACCACGCGCCTGTCGTGGCCACTTTCGAAATCGACAACCCAATCCTTTAGGCTCTCATCGGTACGCCATTGCCTGCTTGAGCCGGCCAATGGCTTGCTCGGCTTCAGCCTGCACGTCCGGGTCTCCCACCACGGACTGTGCCAGATCGATCGCCTCCTGGCATACAAACCGAGGCAGAACGGCAAGCGCGGCTTTCTTGACCTCCGGTGCCCGGGCGATCTCGAGTGCATCGGCCAGCAACCGCACGGATTCCCTTTCCGGCCGATCAGACGGCAGCTGGAGCAGTTTCAGATAGCTGCGAAGGGCCAGCACATGATGAGCCGGAAGCGACGTCTCCCTGGCCGCCGCTGCCAGTTCAGGAAGCGGCTCGCTGTCCGTCCAGTCACCTAAGGCGAGTATCGCTGCCCGGCAAACGGCCGGATCATCCTCCTTCAGCGCCGCTTTCAAGAGCGGCAGACCCTCCCGGCTTCCACCAGTTGCCAACACCGTCACCAGCGATTCCCGCACCTCCGGGCGGGTGACTGAGGAGTACGCCGCGACGACCAGGTTCATCCCGGCACCGCCCGATCGACGACAGGCGGCCGACACGGCGCGGGCCGCCTCCTCACGTTCGCCGCGATCCGGAGTCGTCGTCAGGAATGCCAGCAGCGGTGCAACATCTTTCTCACGGCCGATCTCCCGCCAGGCTCTTAGCGCCTCACGCCTGACTTCCGGCGCTGTATCCCGAATTGCCTCAACGAGCACCGGCGACGCTTCTCGAATTCCACGTTCTGCAACAGCGCGCAGGAGTTCCACCTTCACTGGCCCGGAGGCAGTGGGGATGGCATTCAGGATGGATTGATCGACATCCTGTCCCGGAATTCGGTAAAGAGTGTTTCTAGCCGCTTGCTGGATCACGCCGCTCGAGTCGGCAGCAGCGGTGGAAAGCAGAGTGACACACGAAGCATCCCCCAGTCGGGCGAGGGCCTCCAATGCGGCCGCGCGGACCTGATCCGGACCGCTCGCAGCCACCTCTTTCACAAACGCGGCAGCTGCGCGGTCCCGGCGATCAGCCAGCGCCGCTAACATTCGAACTTTCATTATCGGCGCGAGCGTCGGGTAAATTCTCATCAGCTGACGTGTCACATCCGGAAGCGGAGACTCGACAAGGAGCCTGAGGGCCGCCGTCCCCACTTCTTCGTCGCCCTCTTTTAGCGCGGACAGGAGCGTGGGAATGGCGCCATTTCCCATAGCCCGCCACAACCCATGAAGCCCGGCAATCCGAATCTGCGCCGGTTCGCTCGCGAATATCATGTCTCGATAAATGATGTATGCAGCCCGTATTCTCCCCTCTCTGACACACAAGTCGGCCCAGTTCATCAGGGCTTCCTGTACGGTGCTTCTTTTCCTGGAATCGGCCGTGGTCTTGGCGCTTAAAAGAGCACTGATCGCCTCCTGATCGCCAATGCGAGCCAAGGCATTGGCTGCAGCCTCGAACGTTTCTTCAGAGGATAGAAACGGAATCAGCAGGCGCGTAGCTTTTCGGTCGCGTCGCATCCCAATGCTATTGATGATCCCAACGACATGCGGTGTGCCGGCCGTTCTCAGGGCATTTCTTAACGCCTCATCTGCCCGTTTTCCGGGTATCTTCTCCAAGACTGACCGAGCCATCTCGCAAGTTTGCGGATCCCGAATCAGTCGTTCCAAGACCGGCGTCGATGTCTCCGTCGCAAAAACGGCCAACTGCCGGCAGATGAAGTCCTTACCGGCCAGGCTGGCGCGGGAATCGAGGAATTGGACGAAAGCCTTTTCAATGCTCGCCATCTGCTTTCTGTCCGAGAGGCGATCACCGACATAGCCGGACAACTCCTCGAGGGCTTCGCGACTGGAACCGTATTCGTACACAGCTACTTTCGCGAGCAGTGCCGGTAGCCTGTCGGCTTCCGCCTGCCGGTTCTTGGCTTGCAGTTGCGCGCTCAAGCAAAGCGAAACAACCAAACCCCATGTCACTACGGGGAGCGTGAACCATCGAGCTTTCATCAGCGACCTCCGCGAGGCGCCGGAACTGGTGTTGTGTCGGCTTGAAGATCGCCAAGCGCAAACTGAATTCCGGCCAGAAAGTGGGCGAGGATGGGTCCGTTCCAGAAGATGTGCGGGTTGTGCCCGAGAGACGAGTAAAACACCCGTCCCTTCCCGTAGTTCTTTATCCAACTTATCGCGAAGTCACGATCCGCGAAACGTTCGGGCAAGAACCGTCGGGCCGGGTTCATGTCAGTCCGCTGGGTGTCAATACTCAATAGAACCCGCAACTTGTCACGCGAGTATGGAGCTTGAAACTGGAAAACCTCATCCTGGACTTCGAAACGTTCCTTCGGAAAACCAGAGTTCACCGGATGTTGTTGGTCCTCCACCTGCAATACTATCGTCTCGTTTGGCTTCCACGGATGTCCGCCGTTCTCATAACCGCCCAACATTTCTCCGAATTCCGGGAACTGGTCGTAGCGAGGCCACTGCACAAAAGTGGCCGCGGCTGCATGGATGCCGACGAACCCTTTGCCTTGCGCGACGAACTCGAGAAGCGATTTACGGAGGTCCGGATCTTCGGTTAAGACACCCACCGTGTTGTTGAAGCAGATGGCGTCGAATTCCGCCAGTCTCTCGGGTCTCAGGACGTTGATATCATTTGTGAACGTCGCCTGGTAGGCGCCGGTCTTCTCGCCCATCCGGCGGAGCGCCCAATTGCCGACCGGTAGCGAAGCGTGCCCTCTCCGGGGCTGGCCGTCCCGTACGTTCAAGGTCATGATCAGCAACCGGCGCGGTCGGGAAGGAATCGCTGGGGCTTTCGAAGGCAGAGCCTCTTCTATCATTCGTCGTTGCTCGGCCGTGACTTCGTCGGCAAGATCCGGCGTCTGAAAAGAAAACCAGGTGAGCAAGAGAGCGAGAATGCCGGGCAGTGCTGTCATTGTGTGCTCCTTTAAGGCAATCGGTGGATTCCTCGATCGTCAATTGTTCGTTTCACAAATGCCATGGGCTCCGCATTGTCCGTGAGAGCATTCGGTTCGCTTGCTCATCTCCCACAAAAAGCTCGAGATGCGGGTCCCACTGCAATCGACGCTTCAACCGCATGGCAATATCCGCCTGGTGGCAAATAGTGTCCGACCTGACAGCCGCTTCGATCGGCGATAAGGGCTGGCGGCGGGTTCGGACACAATCCAGGAAATTCCTCCGGTGATCGGTGCTCCGCGGAAACTGGATCTCGTTAGGTCCAATTACTGTTTTCAAAAGCGAAGCAGGGTGGGTGTGGATGCCGTCGCGGCTCACGTAAATCCATCCCTCGGTGCCCTCAAACAGCATTCCCATCCAGTGGAGTGAAAACTGTTTCGCCTTCTTTAACGCAGTCCGCATATCCATGTGGACGAGTTTCACTCCGTTTGGATAAGTGTGCTCGATCTCCCAGGCCGTGACTGTATCGTAGAGTCCGTCTTTCGGGAAAACTCCCCATCCTTCGATTTCCGTCGGCGCGGTGTTATCCCCTAGCACCCACTGAGCGATATCGACATCGTGCACACCCCAGGCTCCGCCAACACAGCCGAGAGAATAGTCGTAGATCAGCGTCCATTTAGAAGTGCAGCGCTCGAAGGTGTAGGGCGCCCAGGGGGCTGGTCCCAGCCACATGTCATAGTCAAACCCGGGCGGGACAGGCTGTTCGGGCTGATTCGGTATGTACTGCGATGTCGCAGAGCCGATCATGATCGTTTTTAGTTCCCCTATACGGCCGTTTGCAACAAGTTCTGCCGCAAACCGGTAGTTGTAGCTCGACCGCTGCTGAGTGCCGAATTGGAAGACGACCTGGTGCCGCTTTACTGCAGTCCGGACAGCCTTGCTCTCCGCCACGGTCCGGGCCATAGGCTTTTCATAGTACATGTCCTTGCCGGCCTGCGCCGCCTCGATTCCAATGAGAGCGTGCCAATGATCGGGAACCGCAATGAGAACGGCATCAATGTCGCGGCGGGCCAGCAGTTCTCGGAAATCGTTGTAAGTGGCGCATGCCTTGTCCTGGTATTTCGCGTCCACCCTTTCTTTGGCCCTGAGTCGAAACTCCTCCCGGACGTCGCAAATGGCAACCACGCGTACATCATCATGCGTCAGGAAAGCGCGGACATGGCCGCTGCCCATGCCCCCTACTCCGATCATGCCCATCACAATCCGGTCGCTGGGAGGCACGCTACCGGCTAAGCCAAGCGCTGCCGGACTGACTATCATTGGAAATCCTGCAACCAGAGGTGTGGTTTTTAAGAAAGAACGGCGGGTCGTCTTTTCCCTGCTCATGGCCGCTATTATAGGACCGCTAAAGGGGAAAATAGGCAGTGAGTGTAACTGAAAAAACGATCTACTGGCGCGGGGAATGACGCAGCGCGTTGTATTTGGCGGCTCGACTGCTTATGTGATCGCAGAGCCAGGCCTTGGCGTAGCTCCAGTCGCGTTTCACTGTGGCCGGGGAAACCGCCAGAACCTCCGCCGTCTCCTCCACCTCAAGACCGGCAAAATAACGAAGCTCCACCACTTGCGTGAGTCTTGGATCCACCCCGGACAGAGCAGTCAAGGCTTCGTCCAGGATTAAGATGTCGAGCTGGTCGCCTCGCGCGCATGCTTGCTGATCATCGAGCTCCGCATGTTCGTACTCGGCGCCGCGCTTCAGAGCCCTTTTCCGACGCGCATGCTCGACCAGTATTCTGCGCATCGCCTGCGCCGCGGCGCCGAAAAAATGGGAACGGTTCTGCCAGTTTACTTCCCCGACCAGCAGCCGCAGGTAAGCCTCATGCACAAGCGCCGTGGGTTGAAGGGTATGGCCGGATCTCTCGGAACGCATTATGGAACCGGCCAGCCGGCGAAGCTCCCCGTAAACGCGGTGCACAAGTCGCTCCCGAGCCTCCTCCTCGCCCCGGTTCGCAGCCTGCAATAAGAGGGTGATTTCCTGATCGGACATGAGCGGCCTTTGTTTTCCACTATAATCTATTCAAAGCCACTTCTTAAGCCGGCTTGCCTCCATTTGGCTTACTTCACGGAGGACGGCCCATGAACGACCACGACATTGAACGCCAAATCTTTCATGCCTGTCTGGAGCTTCCTGCTTCACAACGGTCACCCTATCTGCGCGAAGCATGCCGCGACAGGCCCGAATTGGAACAGCGGATACGCTCACTTCTAGCCGCAGCCGAACGGCCGTTCCTCGACCAGCCTCTCTACATCGACTGGGATTTGAATACCGAACCGATGGGCTCTTCCAACGAGAACCATTCCAGCGAGGCGAAGCCCTACTGTCTCCGGTGCCAAAACACCCTTGTCTCCAACAGTCTGGATTTCTGCCCTGAATGTGGCCACAGAAGGCCGACTCGAGGATGGCCTCGGGACAATCTCTTAGGAAAGATAGTCGCCGGCGGCCAGTATCGGGTGATTCGGCGATTGGGATCTGGAGGCTTTGGAGTTGTCTATGAGATCGAGACGGTCATCGGGGGCTTGCGGCGCGCCCTGAAGGTCCTGAAAGAGGACTGGGCTCAGGACAATTCGGTTCGAGGACGCTTCATTAACGAAGCGGTGGCCCTCGAGAAAATCAATCATCCCAACGTTGCCCGCTGCTTCGCCGCAGGCACTCTCGGTGAGCAAGGGGATTTGTATCTGCTTTTTGAGCTGATTGACGGCATCCCGCTTTCGGCCCTCTTTGCCAGTTCCGGGGAAGGGCGGGGTCTGGAACCGCTAAGGGCCGTCCGGATCGCCAGGCAGGTTGCCTCCGGTCTAGCAGCGGCGCACGCCAAGAATATTCTCCACCGTGATCTGAAACCAGCTAATGTCATGGTCCTCGACGATGGGACAGGGGCGGAGACCGTAAAACTGCTTGATTTCGGCATAGCGAAGTTTATTGAAGCAGACGCTTCCTGGACCGCCGGATTGGTTGGTACACCCGCTTTCATGGCCCCCGAACAGTTTTCCCCTGATGCTCAAGTTACTGCAGCAGCCGACTTGTGGCAGCTTGGCGCCCTGCTTTTTTTCCTGTTGACCGGTCGACCGCCCTACACCCTGGATCAGGCATCCACCCAGCCTGCTGGTCAGTTCTATCGGGAACGCGGCCAACCTGGGCCGTGCCCTGCAGAAATCGAACCGCGGCTGGCCGCCCATCCCGCTCTCGATCAGTTTGTGGGTCGCCTCTTGTCAACTGCTCCTGAAGACAGACCGGCGACAGCAACCGAAGTCTGCGAGGAACTGACGACCATAGAACAATCGCTGTCACCTTATTCGAGCGAACCGGGACCGACAAGGTAAAGCAGTGAGCGGCGAGCGAAAATCAAGAATCTGGGACCATGTTCGCCGGTTACTTGTGATGCGTCTGGATAACATCGGCGACGTAATCATGATGGGGCCGGCGCTGAAAGCAATCAAAGAGAATCTGCCCGAAGCAGAATTGGTAATGATGGTCAGTCCGGCCGGCGCCCAAGCCGCTCCGCTGTTACCTTGGATCGATGATCTGATTGGCTGGCGAGCGCTTTGGCAGGATATCGGGAAGCCCCAACTCAGGCCGGACAAAGAGTTTGAGCTGATCGAGGCTCTGCGGCTGCGGGGCTTCGACCTTGCTCTCGCTTTTACCAGTTTTAGTCAGAGTCCGCATCCTGCCGCTTTCGTCTGCAGAATGGCCGGTATTCCACGGTTTTACGGGCAGTCACAGGAGTCCGGATGGTCAACCCTTCCAGCCTTCCCGGTGGAGGAGAACCAAGCCGAGCGAAACCTCTACCTGATCGAGTCACTGGGGCTGACAGTCAAAGATCGAAACCTAGACATCCGAATCCCAAAAGCTGCGGAGGACTCTCTCGGTCTACTGGCACGAAACGCGGGCCTGGAGATCTCTCAAGATTACATCGTGCTCAATCCCTGGACGAGTTGCGATTCGCGAACCTATCCATCAGTGAGGTTCGCCCAAGCCGCCCGGGCTCTTTCTGAGATCACGGGAATGCGGGTAGCACTTTCCGGCGCGCCAAAAGAGCGCCAAAAAAGCCCGGAGATTCTCCAGATCCTTGGCACCCGCGCCGTTGACCTGGTGGGCCGCACTGATGTGTGTCAATTCGCGGCTCTCGTGGCGCGAGCCAGAGTTGTGCTCACGGGTAATACATCGGCGCTTCACCTGGCCGACGCCACCCTCGTTCCGGTCGTCGTGCCCTATTCAGGAACCGAGCTGGAGTCTCAGTGGGCGCCGCGCTCAGCCCCGCACAAGCTGCTCCTTCGCCGAACCGATTGCACTCCCTGCTACCGGTTCAGTTGCCCCTTCGACCACGAATGCCTCGACATCCCTCCCGAGGAGGTCGTCGCAGCGGCCATGGAGTCGCTGGCTTCGGGACTGTAGCCCTCGGATGCGCCATAGGGGCATAGGAGTCATTGGGGCCAAAGGCCAGTGAGCCAAGAGCGTAGCCCCATAAGCGCGAAATAGGCGCCACTACCAGTGCGAGAACTACCGCACGCCGCAGGCCGCAGGCGTGCGAGGAAAGTAGTCGGGGGTGGAGCGTGTTTCAGCGATACCCCCGGGAATGCGGAAGCAAGTGGACCCGCACCTTGGCAGCGTGCGAGGGTTTTCCACGCCTCGTCACCGCCCCCTCACCGGCAAGATATTCCGGCGATACTGCTGATACCGGACTCGCAATTCCTCCATCAGGCGGGCCATTTCCTGTTGAAGATGTGATGTGGTTTCGTAGTCTTTCCGGTCGATCGCTTCCCGAATCTGGGTAAAGACAGCTTTCTGGTGACTCTCGTCCCTGAGAAGCCTGGTCCTCAGCTTCTGGATTTCATTCCAGCGCTCCTCGTCCAGTTCGTTCCCGTCTTCGTGCAGCTGCACGCAGGAGCGAACAAACTCGGCATTCGAAGGTATGATCCGGTTGTAAATCTCCAACGCCCAGCGAGTCAGGCATGCCCTTCGATAAGCCTCGATGATCTCCGGGGCGAAGACGCCATCGCAGGTAAGCACGGCCGTCTTCTCGGGATAACGGGTCAGGTGCTCCAACGCCTCCCAGACGGTGGCGGGAGGGCACCCGAAAAGTTCTTGCCGTTGTTGCGCGCTGAAATGCTCAAAAACATCATCTTCACTTCGGTAGGCCCGGTGCGTCTCGAGATAGGGATGAGGCTCGCCGGGACGCTTGCTGAACTCGGCCTCCAGCTGTTTTGCTGACTTCCCCGATCCCGCGGCATATGTCATCCCGTCAACCATTGCCTGATAGAAGGCGGCCAAAGCCAGGAAGGTGTTGGTGTGCGGACTCGGCGACCGGACCTCAAAACGCGTAGCCAGCGGATTTGCCTGGTCTCGAACCAGCCCGACCAGCACCGTGCGGTTGCGAGACGGCTGCGCCACGTCATGACCGATGGAGGCAACAATGCAAACGGGCGCTTCAAAGCCGGGCTTCAGTCGATTAAAGCCGTCGTTGCTGGCGGTAACAAAAGCCCCTACCACCTCGTAATTCTTCAAGAGCCCCATCAGGGCTCCCCAGCCTAGCGGGCTCATGAAATCCGATTGAGGATCAGAGGCAGTGAAAAGGTTGATCACGGCGCCGTCTTCCAGCTCGGCCACAAGACTTACGTGAGTGTGTTCTCCGCTGCCCGCAATCCCATCGATGGGCTTGGCCAGAAAGGTGACCTCCAGCCCGTATTGACGAAACACTTCCTTGATAAGGATTCGTGCCAGCAATTCATTATCCGCGGCTCGCAAAGCCGGCGCGTATTGCCAGTCGACCTCCAGCTGCTCCATGATGTCGCCGAACTTCCCCTGTCCGGCCAGTGTCGCCTTGACGCCGCCCACTTCCTTATGACCCATCTCCGGAGATAGCCCGTACGCCTCCAAAACAAGCAGGGCGTGCTCTAGGGCGTTGCGAACCGGTCCTTTTGTCCGTTTCCAGTAGGATTCCTGAAGTGATTGCGAAACCGCCAGCTTTTCAGTCTCGATGTGAACGCCCGGGGTGCGCACCCAGAATTCCAGCTCGGTAGCGGCGAAGAGCTTGATCGCCCGGGGGCGCCTGCCCTTGAAGCCCATTTCATCCGCCATTGCCGGATTCTCTTCCAGTAGTCGTATCACGCGGCGTTGGACACTCTCGACCGTCCTTTTGAGGACCGATCTTGAGTCTACAAAACGTTCGCGGTGCCTGAGGAAGGACGGAATCCGAAGCGTACCGACCGGCAGATCAGTCTCAAGATCCAAAAGTTCCGGGTTGTAATCGACGATCCAGTTCGCCTCGAAATCAGCGACAAGGTCGACCTTACCATCATTCAAAGTCGCGATCCCGGGCAGAACCACACTTGACCCGTCCGTCTGAACTCCCCCTTCCAGGTACTCATGGATGTGATCGAGGAAATGCGGCGTCGGTATCTTCTCGTCGGTGTCGTTTCCGCCGAGATCAACAGCGGTCAGCGA
>DAOTAI010000157.1:0-10633 GCA_035593865.1 Acidobacteriota bacterium | reverse complement strand
CCGGCGGATTTCATCATCGCGCCCGATAACGGGGTCGAGTTTTCCCTGCCGAGCGGCTTCCGTAAGATCACGCCCATACCGCTCAAGCGCCTGGTAAGTCGCCTCCGGCGTGGGCGAGGTTACTCTCTGACTGCCGCGAACCTCTCGCAGAGCCTGAATCAGCCGCTCGCGAGTAAGGCCAGACTGCCCTAACAGCCGTCCCGTCGTACCTTTGTCGTCGATCATCGCCAGTAGCGCATGCTCGACCGACACGTATTCATCCTTGAGTCTTTTCGCCTCGTCTTCCGCCTGGGTCAGAACGCGGTTCAGGCGACCGGTAACGTAGATCTGATCGGGCGGGGCGCCGGAAGGACCGGTCATCCTTGGCATTCGGTCAAGTTCATCTTCGAGCTTCTGCCTGAGTAACTCCGGGGACAGACCGGCTTTAGTGAGGATGGGCGTCGCCAGTCCGTTCTCCTGGGCCAGAAGGGCTTCAAGCAGGTGTTCTACATCGACTTGCTGGTGGCTGCGCCGGATTGCGGACGATTGGGCCGCCTGCAAGGCCTGTTGCATCTTTTCTGTCAAACGACTTATATCCATACCGTTGTTGATTTCTCCGTAGGCCGGGCGGGAACGTCATCAACCGCGTCGCCTCGCCGACCCGGCCTCCGTCCCGCTCCGTTAGTTACTCTGTGTAAATAAGAGTTGATAGTGTCATTGTCAACCTGGCTTCCCAGGGTTTCCTCCTGTTATATTCTCGCGTTCGAACCGATATGCCGAGAGGAAGCGAGGAGGAAAACGAGTGTTCCGAAGAATTACTGCCGAGGCGGACTCTGTCGATGAGGCGATCGCCAGGATGCAGGTCGAAGCACCGGCGGGTTACGAAGTTCTCTTGACGGAAGTGATTGCACAACCGAAGGTGGACATAATAACCAGCTCCGCTCCGACGATTGAGGCGGCCTTTGCAAAAGCGCGTCACAAGGTCCCGAAAGGGGCCTCGCTGACCGAGGAAACAGTGGTGCGCAACCCCGGCGCGGAAACGCTCGAAATGGAGGCGGCGGATGAAGCAGACGCTCGTTCACAGGTCAAAGAGCAGCTGCAGGAGGGCGCCAAACTTCAGTTTCTCAAGCTAGAGGCCGCCGGGAGCAAAGGTTTTCTTGGTTTCGGCAAGAAGCCGAATCGCTACCGGGCGCAGCTCTTTTACCCGGCGACAGTCCGAATCGGCTATCGTTTGAGGGCAAAGGTTTCCGCAACCCTCATGTCTGCGGAAGCTGCCCGACAGGCTCGCGCCGCGGTTCAGGAACTGGTCGATTTGCACGACCAAACGGCTGCCCAGGAATCTCACCAACGGATTCGCGAGATAGGCCAGTTTCTGGAGGGGATCGGCGGAATCGATCTTATGCTGGCCGTACACACACTGTTCGTCCGGGAGCGACCGAATGCCGGACGATTACTGGAAGAAGCGTGGGACGGCATCGGCGCCTGGATCCGGTAGTTGACCAGGCAAAGGCTCTGATCCGTGTCACCCGCGTGATCCGTGCTATCCGCGGGAACGAGTGCCCGCGGATAGCACGGATCACGCGGATTACGCGGGTCACGGCTTCAGACTGGCCAGCTTTTGAATTATCATCGAAATAAGCGAACTTTTCCCGACCTGGCTCTCCGCCTATGCCTTCACGGATAGAAGACTACGGTCTGATCGGCGATTTGCAGACGGCCGCCCTGGTCGCCCGCAACGGCTCGATAGACTGGCTCTGCCTGCCACGGTTTGACTCGGCGGCCTGTTTCGCTGCTCTGCTTGGCACTAATGACCACGGCCACTGGCAACTCTGTCCGGTTGATGAAAACCCTTCGATTAACCGACGGTACCTGCCTGGCTCCATGGTTCTGGAAACTGAGTTTCAAGTTGGAAGCGGGCAGGTGAAAGTACTCGACTTCATGCCGATCCGAGGTACGGACCCGGATGTGGTCAGGATCGTAACCGGCGTTCGAGGTGTGGTGAGGATGAAGACGGAAATCGTTCTTCGGTTCGATTATGGTTCGATTGTTCCGTGGGTCAGGCGTGTAGACCGAGGAATTCGTGCCACTGCGGGACCCGACACGGTTCATATCTGGACCGACGCTCCGCTGCACGGAGAGGATCTGAGGACCGTGGCCGAGTTCAAAGTAAGAGAGGGAGAGCGGATTCCGTTCACCCTGACGTGGTCCGAGACCCACAACCCTACTCCCGCCTATCGCGACCCGGAAGGAGAATTGACGGACACTCTGCAATGGTGGGAACAATGGAGCGGCCGGTGTGCCTACCGGGGTCCCTGGTGGGACGCAGTGGTCAGCTCTTTCGTGACTCTGAAAGCCCTGATTTACCAGCCAACCGGCGGCATCATTGCCGCGCCGACGACATCGCTCCCGGAAGAAATCGGCGGGGTCCGCAACTGGGACTACCGTTACTGCTGGCTTCGAGACTCCACCTTTACTTTGTACTCGCTCCTTGTAGGCGGCTATACCGAGGAGGCCAAGGCCTGGCGCGAGTGGCTGGTGAATGCGGTAGCCGGGACGCCGTCTCAGGTCAACATCATGTACGGGCTGGGCGGTGAACGACGACTGATCGAGGTCGAGCTCGACTGGCTGCCCGGGTATGAAGGATCCGTACCGGTCCGAACGGGCAACGCCGCCTATCGGCAGCACCAGCTCGACGTGTACGGTGAGACAATGAACACTCTTCATCTCGCGCGCCGGGTCGGCGTGCCGCCAAGCCAAAACGCCTGGGCCGTCCAGAGAGCCATGGTTCGTTTCCTGGAAACGGATTGGGACCAGCCTGACGAAGGTCTTTGGGAAGTGCGCGGTCCCAGGCGCCAGTTCACACACTCCAAGGTCATGGCCTGGCTCGCAGTTGACCGGGCAATCAAGGGAATAGAACTAGACGGCTTCGATGGACCGGTGGATCGATGGCGGGAACTGCGTCAACAGATTCACGACGATGTTTGGCGCCACGGGTTTGACCAGGAACTGAACTCGTTCGTCTGGTATTACGGATCGAAAGAACCTGACGCCAGCCTGCTGATGCTCCCACTGGTTGGATTTGTCCGGGCGGATAACCCCGCCATGCGCGGGACTGTTCGCCTGATCCAGCAACGGCTTTGCCGTGATGGTTTCGTTCAGCGGTACCCCACCAGCCCTGAAGTTGACGGGCTCCCCGGCGGCGAGGGGGCGTTTCTTTTGTGCACGTTCTGGCTGGCCGACAACCTGATTCTTCAAGGTCGTGTCCAGGAGGCGCGTGCGATCTTCGAACAGCTTCTCGACTGTCGCAACGATCTCGGGCTACTGTCCGAAGAGTATTCCCCTGAAAAGAAACGAATGCTGGGAAATTTCCCTCAAGCCTTTTCTCATGTCGGCCTGATTAACACCGCACGAAACCTCGCCGAAAACAAGGTGGTCCAGAGCGAGGCAACCGCCCAGACGAGTCAAAGCCGCGATGACCCTTCTTAAGCAGGACTGTCCCCAATAAAGAGGAAAGAACACGGAGGTTTTATGTCTGAAAAGAAACAAATCCGCCGGGAACAGAAACAGGATCGGCAACCCGGGATTGAGTCTCAGATGACCCCTACTAAGCCGGTATCGGAATCACCCGAGTACCGCGGTAGTGGAAAGCTTGAGCGTAAAGTCGCCTTAATTACGGGCGGAGACAGCGGGATCGGGCGCTCTGTCTCTATTCTGTTTGCACGCGAAGGCGCTGATGTCGCGGTGGTTTATCTGAACGAGCACACGGACGCCGAAGAAACCAGGAGACAGGTCGAGCAGGAAGGAAAGAAATGCCTGCTGATCGCAGGTGACGTGGGCAACGAGGAGTTCTGTCAGGAGGCCGTGAGTACCACCCTGGAACAGTTGGGACGACTGGATATCCTGGTAAATAATGCAGCGGAACAGCATCCCCGGGAAAAGCTGGAGGACATAAGCGCCGAGCAGCTCGAGAAGACGTTTCGTACGAACATTTTCTCGATGTTCTACATGACAAAGGCGGCTCTCCCGCACCTGACTGAGGGCTCAACGATCGTTAATACCTCCTCGATCACCGCCTACCGCGGCAACCCCCAGCTGATCGATTATTCTGCTACCAAAGGGGCAATCGTTGCCTTTACCCGGTCACTGGCGCAATCACTGGTAAAGCGAGGGATTCGGGTTAATGGAGTCGCCCCGGGGCCCATATGGACGCCGCTGATTCCTGCCACGTTCAGTGAAGAAAAGGTTTCCCAGTTTGGTGCGGACACACCCATGGGGCGAGCTGGAGAACCATTCGAGGTGGCGCCGGCCTTTGTGTTCCTGGCTTCGGCCGACTCCGCTTTTATCACGGGTCAGTTCATACACGTCAACGGCGGCGACTTCATATCCAGTTGACGGCTTTACCAGTCAGGAGGAAATTCCATGCCCTCTTCTGAATAGATCCGGCGAAGGCGCTCGTTGTAATTCGCCTTGGCCTCCCGCTCCCAGTACAGAGGAATCGATGGATCCTCCGGAACTGTCCCACGGTCGCCGGTGTCGGCTATCCAGCGATCGAGAATACCGCGCAGTCTCACCAGTTCCTCTTGAAATTCGGCCGACCCCGCCAGGTTTTCAAGCTCATGCGGGTCCTTCGTCAGGTCGTAAAGCTCCTCGGCAGGGCGGCTGTCCGTCATGAACTTCGCTTGGGCCGGCGTTAGCTTTCCTTCGGCATGCAGGCGGCGCATCAACCGCATAACCGGGTACTGGGTCTCTTTGTAGCGATTCAGCTGCGAGTAAGGACGTTCGGGGTAGAAGTTCCTGATGTATTTGAACCGGGTGTCTCGAACGCAGCGAATTCTGTCGACCGTTTCATCACACCGATCCCGAGCGGCGACAATGTATTCCCGCCTGCTGGCGCCGGGACCCAGGAAAGGCCGACCCTGCATTTTCGGGGGAAGCGGAATCCCGGCCAGATTCAATGAAGTTGCTCCGAAGTCGATGGCGCTCACGAGCTGGTCATTGACCTGCCCTGCCGAACGCCCGTCAGGCCAGCGGATAATCAAGGGGATATGAATTCCTTCGTCGTAAAGCCATTGCTTAGCCCGAACATGGGCCCTCCCGTTGTCTGCGAAAAAGAAAATAATGGTTTTGTCCAGCAATTGCTCGTCGGCAAGACGCTTCAGAACCTTTCCGATCTTTTCGTCGAGGAACCCGATGGTGTCGTAGTAAGCCGCCCAATCGGCGCGTGTGATGGGATGATCCGGATACTGGGGCGGAATAGTGAGCTTCGCCGGATCAGTGGGGCTCTTTTCGTTTCGCTTGAAGACCCGGTGGGTCTCCGAGAAGTTGATCTGGGCGAAGAAGGGTTGCCCCGCTTTCCGCTGGTTCCAGTCCGTCCCGTCAAAAATGGGTTGGGACGGACTGAAGTTAAAATCGGTCTTCCCGGTACCCTCAACTCCCGGTGCGGCTGTCTTCACGTTGGCCGTGAAGTAGCCGGCCTGGCGAAACCATTCAGTTATGACCCGGACCCCGTCCGGCAGCTGATGGCCATCGTCCCGATGACTTCGATGATTGTGAGCGTCGATAGACGTCTGGTACATGCCGGTCATGAAAGCCGACCGCGAGGGAGAGCAGACCGGACAGGTAGCGAAGGCGTTTGTGAACCGCATCCCTTCGCTGGCCAGACGATCGATATTAGGAGACCGAACTTCTGTGTTTCCATAACAGCCCAGGTCCGGGCAAAAGTCCTCGGCGATCAGCCACAGGATGTTGGGTCGAGGCTCGGATTGCCATCGGGCTGCGAGCGCAGCTGCCGAAACACCGCCGATCTGGCCTAGAAAGGATCTCCTGGATGCCTTCATTGTAACCCTCCCTCGACAGAGAACTTCGGTTACCTGCTTCCCGCCGGGCGGTCATACACAACTTCGCCGGCGACGATTGTCCTGGTAATTGTGAGTTTGCCCTGGTCCAGTGTAAACAGTATGAGGTCGGCTCGTTTTCCCGTCGCTATCTCCCCGCGATCGTTAAAGTTGTAAAAACGCGCTGGGTTTCTCGTGGCGAGGTGAATAGTGTCCCCCAGGGAAGCGCCGGTGAAACGCATGAAATTCTCGATTCCCCGATCAAGTGTGGCCGCGGCGCCGGCCAGCACATTCTGGGCCGGAATGCGGACAACTCCTTCGGGCGCCACCACCACCGTCTGCTCATGTCGCCGGTACTCGCCAGGCGGCATGCCGGCAAGGCTGATTACGTCTGACGTCAGGATGAGGTTATGTAAGCCCTTGACCTTGAAGAACGTCTGGATTTGTGCTGGCCTGAGGTGAAAACCATCCGCGATAATGCTGGCCGAGAGGCGATCGTCCGCCAACTGCGGCCACAACGGGTTGTCGTGCCGGTTGATTGTATTCGCACAGCCATTCCCGAGGTGCGTGGAAATCCGCGCGCCGTGGTCAACGGCGGTCTTGATCTGGTCAGCAGATCCGTTGTGGTGAGCCAGGGCGACCCGTATTCCCTGTGCGGCCAGCTTTCGAATGAAATCAACCGCACCTTCGACCTCCGGCGCTAAAGACACTTGGAGGATCTTGCCGCCTGCAGCCTTGTTCAGGGCCTGGAACTCTTCCCAGTCCGGGGGACGTACCCAGGCGCGATTGTGCGCGCCGCGATAACCGTCAACCGGAGAAATATAGGGTCCTTCAAGGTGAAATCCCGGGATCGAACGGGCCAGATCAGGCTCTTGCACAGCTTGCGCCAAAACGCCGAAACTCCTGAGAAGTCTCTCCCGGGTATTTGTCGTCAGGGTAGGCAGGTAGGTCGTTACACCTGCTCTCCACAGCCCCTCGGTGGCTTTTCGTACGTCGTCGACCGACAGAGAATCAGAGACGAAGTCGACTCCAAGATAACCGTTTACCTGGTTGTCGATAAGACCAGGCGCGACGTAGGGGAGGTCTGACGTAGAAGCATCCGCTTGCTCACGGGTGATGCTTTGAATCCGTCCATCTTTGATCGCGATCGTCACCAGCTGCCCGTCAAGATAGAGTCGCCCGCGGACTTCGGTAAGGGATTGAGCCGACAGCAGCGACGCCAAAGCAACCAGGGCCAGCCAGCATGCTGCCAGCACGAGAGGTTTTGATTTTCGTCTTCCGTATAGCATTTTTCAGAATTTCTCCCGATACAAAGTTATCGCCTGTTACTCATGCCGTCTGCCAGAGGCTAATCAGGTACGGCTTCCTGAGTTCGAACACCTGGGCTTGTTCCTCGACGACCGCTTCTGCCTCCGCGTTTGAAGCGTCGCGTGTGCGGTTAATGAACGACGCCACGCGTGCAAAGTACAAAGGAGAGAGCACTTCCACGACCTGGTCTTTCATTGTCTTCCGACGGTGAAAGGCGGCGGCAAATTCGAAAAGGATTTTGGCCCAAAGGTCAGTTGTGAGGTGAAAGGCGTTCGGCCCGCTGGCCACGCGTGACTTGAGCTCCAGAAACGTATCAGTCGATAAAATGCTTTTCCAGGCCCCGTTGAGCGTTTCCCAGGAAACGAAGAAGTTTTCGATAAGCGCCTGGTAGTTGATCGGGAAGCTTTCAGGTTCTTCCGTCACCGGGTCGCCCCACACATCTGTCGGCTCGCTCCTGCCAATTTTCATCCAGGTCGATTCGGTTTCTTCCATGCAGACGAAAAGGGTCTTGACCACCTGGCGGAACATCGGTTCCAGGCTGGCAGCGGGGTCTTTCGCGTCATGAATCTTCACACCCAGTCGCGCCTGGCAGACTCTGACGCCTTTTACGAGAGCCTTGCTCGTCATCCATATGTCGATCCCGAAGCGCGCTATGTCAGTATCCCAGACGGATTCCTGGGACAATTCTGAAGCCAGACCGGCAGAAAGCGCGAAGTCCCCTCCTATCGGCTGACGTATTCTCTTCCCGTAGAGACATCGGGTCATGTTGTAGGCGACGTTGTTGGTAATTGTCCCGTCATACTTATAGCGGACGTAAAGTGGCGCCACGAATTCGTATCCGCCCTTGATAACCGGGCCTAGAAGCCGCTCAATCCATTGGGGAGTAATTGATCGAAGGTCGGCGTCAAGCAAGGCGATCGCTTGTGCCTGTACCTCAGCGGCCGCAGCCAGGATCCATCTGACTGCAGATCCCTTGCCGGGTAGCCCGCGGTATATCCCGACCACACCGTGGGATCCGGTGGCTTTTACGGCGGCCAGCGCGATTTCACGGGTGTCATCCATGGTCGAGCCCCCGTCTGCAATCACGATGCACGCCGATCGATCCGGAAAGTATTCGGCCAGACCTTTGGCCGCCATTTCTACGACCTTGCCAATGGTTTCGCCATTGTTAAAGCAAGGTATGCCAACGACCACCTCCGCAGGGGACACGCGGCGCAGCAGTTCCTTGGTTATCTCTCTAAGTGGGCTTGACGTAACCATGTTCTATTTTCCCGTCTAGCAAAGGAGTAATTGCGGCAGCCCAGCCCTTGCCGTGGGGGTAAGGGGCTACAGCCGCAGTCGGAAATCGTTCGAGTAAGGCGGGGTGAGGACCCCGGGCCGAAGGAATGATGACTGGAATATCGGCGGCGGCGAGCATCGAGATATCGTTTGGGCTGTCGCCGCAGGCGACCGTGTGACCGGGTCTCTGGACGGGCGCAACGGAAAGCAGCCGATCCAACACGGTCGCTTTGTCGTGTTTGCCTTGAAGGTGCAGGAATCTGTTTCCCCGGATGAGCGTCAAAGCCCGATCGGCAGGCAAAGCCCGACTGAGAGCCGCCTCCCCTCTCTCGTCCAGGAGAAGGGGCGCGGTGGCTTGACGATCGCGCGCCGCCGCAAGAGCTGATAAGGGAAGCCCCGTCAAGAGTCGGAGTTCTTCGTCGGTCAGTTCCCAGATCGTGCGTAACGGAATTTGCTCGCGAGTCCGGATCTCAACGGCTATCTGGTTAAGGACGCACGCTGGCACAGCCGACTCCAGGAGCTGGGTCGAACCGTCGGGGAACAAGACTCCAGCGCCGTTCTCAAAGCCTGCCGGCCAAGGCATGCCCAGCCATGCGAGAAAGGGCCTGAGTTCGGCAGCCGTCTTGCTGGTAACCGGGCAAACAGGAATGCCCGAATCCCTGAGACGTATTAAAGCGGCCTCGGCTTCGGCGTTCAACTGGCCATTCAGGTCCAGCAATGTTCCGTCAAGATCCGTGAACACAACGCTAATCGGCACTCTTCCAAGACCTCTTCGACCACAAACCGCCTGCCTGCTGGACACATTGCCGGTTCAGGAGGCAAGCCGGCCCGCCTGATAAGCAATCTTAGCAGATCAGAAAGAAGCAGGAACCCCTGAAAAAGGTAATGCACGGAGAAAGAATGTCTTATGGACACCCGCCCCCATTTTTAAACCCGTTGCGGGCGCAACATCCCGACCGCGGGATCATCTGAACAAGTAACTACTGATAAGCTGTGAAAATCGGCGTTTTTATCCGTGGATAATGCACGGATAGTTGGAATAACACGGATATGCGCGCCGAATCTTTTGGGGGGTTCGCCATGCGGAAAGTAGCAGTCGCTATCGCAATCATCTTTTCACTTGTGGTCATCGCCTTACTGGTCTTGTGGCTGACTTTCGAAGTCGACGATTACCGCGGCCCGATTCAGTCCCAGCTCGAAGATCGATTGGGTCGTTCGGTCAAGCTCGGTCCGATGGAGCTGGGACTGTTTCCACCGCGCTTTCAAGTGAGAAACCTGGTGATAGAAGACGATCCTGGTTTCTCGAACCCGCGCCCGTTCATCGAGGCTGAGCAGGTTAATCTCGCGCTGAATTTAATTCCGCTTCTTCGCGGCAATGTGGAGATTACTTCGCTCAGGCTCGACCGGCCCGTTATCGAACTGATCAGAAACGAGCAGGGAGTGTGGAACTTCTCCTCCCTGGGCGCCAAGGGCGCTATCGGACAGGAGGATGATGAGGCGGGAAACCCCGGTGGATTTCCTATCGGCAATCTTGGCATCGAGGACGGCCAAGTCGCCTTGACCGACCGGCAGTCCGCTGGTAACAGGGCTGTTTATCGTGACATTGACCTGGTACTGAAGAATCTGGCCGGGGAAAACGCCAGTGTCGACCTCTCCATTCGCCTGCCCGGAGAGGGTGAACAACGAGTGCAACTAAAGGGAACCGGGGGGCCTATCAACCTGGAACGGCTCGTCGCCACACCATTTGAAGGAAGGCTTGAATTGAACCAGGTTCGACTGGGCGGATTGCGTGAGTTTCTGCAGAGTCAGATGCTTGCTGAGATGGACGGAACCCTTAACGGGCAAGCGCAAATCAGTTTGCAATTAGGGGCGCTGGTGACTGACGGGGAGATTACAGTTCAGGATGCTCGCTTCGCAACGACCGACCTGGGGCAGCCCATAAGGGCTCAGTACCTGGTGAGTACCGACTTTGAGAAGGAAGAGATCACGGTCAAGAAGGGAATCCTGGGGCTCGGAGGATCGTCAGCGCTTTCGGTCGACGGGTCTGTTAACCTGCAGTCCGACCCTGCACGGCTGGGGCTGAGACTGAGAGCAGATGGCCTTTCTCTGCAAGAGTTCGCGCGTCTCGCCCCAGCCCTTGGACTCTCGCTTCCCCCAGCGACAGAGATCAAGGGACAACTGAATGCTGACGTCCGGGTTCTCGGTACGACGGAGCAGCCCACTGCAGAAGGGTC
>DAOTAI010000156.1:0-10642 GCA_035593865.1 Acidobacteriota bacterium | reverse complement strand
GGGAAAGGCCGTCTCAAGTCCGCCCTCTCTTCGTTTCTGAAACAACATCCTCATGTAGCAAAGCACCAGGTCGAAGGTGGAGCGACGGTGGTGACGATCAAGCAGTAGGTCAATTTTCGATAAAGAATCGTTCACCGGAGAAAAGCCACCCGGGTTGTTGTATACTCCGATATACTTTGCTTTGACTCCCCGGCTGCCTATGCGTTTTGACGAGCAGTTTTTAGAACGAGTCAGAGACAGCACAAGCATTGTCGAGCTGATCGGCAGCTACGTCCAGCTGAAGAAACGCGGCAAAGATTATGCGGCTCTTTGTCCTTTCCACAGCGAGAAGACGCCGTCCTTCTGGGTCAGTGAGAGCAAGCAGATCTTCAAGTGCTTTGGCTGTGGGGCCGGCGGCGACGCCTACAAGTTCCTGATGCTGATGGAAAATCTCGCCTTCACCGATGCCGTGGCCAGACTTGCACAACGGCAAGGGATTCCTTTACCCCAGGGGCGGGACCGCATTCCGGAAGATGAGAACAAGCGCCGGTTGATGGAAATCATGGACCTGGCAGCCGGCTTTTTCCGAGAGGCTTTGGAAAACCACCCGGCGTCCGCCGAGGCGCGAAAACACTTGGAAAAACGGAACATATCATCCGAGACTGTTCAAACCTTCGAGTTGGGCTACGCCCCGCCCGGCAATGAACTGGTTCGATTTCTGAAAAAGCGTGGAATCGATACCGGCCAAATGCTCGCCTGCGGGCTGGCGGTGGAAACCGCCGGGGGGCAGCCCCGAGACAAGTTCCGCCACCGCATCATGTTCCCCATCCGCGACTTGAGCGGGAAGGTTATCGCGTTTGGCGGCCGCGCGCTTGGTGACAGCACTCCCAAGTATCTCAACTCCCCTGAAACGGTGCTTTACCACAAAGGGAATCACCTCTATGGTCTGGACAAGGCGCGGGACGCGATTAGGAGAGCCGGTTTTGCAATCCTCGTAGAAGGTTATTTTGACTGTATCGTCCCGTTTCAGTCCGGTTTTCAAAACACTGTCGCTTCTTTGGGGACGAGTCTTACCGAAAACCAGGTGCGGCTCCTTGGCCGCCATAGCAGAAACGTCGTTATCAACTTCGATCCTGATTCAGCTGGGCTCGCAGCGGCTCTCAGATCAATCGACCTCTTTCTTCAACAGGGCTTTCGCGTGAACGTGCTGTCGCTTCCTGACGGTCATGACCCGGATACGTTTGTTCGGGCCAACGGCGCCGCCGGGTATCAACAGAAGTTGAAGAACTCGACTCCTTTCATCGAATTTGCTTTAAACCGCTTCTTAAAGGAAAAGAAAGATCCTTTCAGTCCGAAGGCAAAACAGGAAACCGTTTCACAAATTTTGCCGTATCTACTGAAGATACCAAACCGCATTGAACGATCTGAGTATGCGTCTTTGGTTGCCGCTCGGCTTGATATCGATGTGCAGCTCATCCTGGCGGAGATGAGAAAGGCAAGCGGGAAGCAGGCAGGCGGAGAGAAGCCACTGCTGTTCCACCTTGGAAAATTGAGTCTTGCCGAGCGGACCCTGATTGCGGGCGTATTTGACGAGCAGTGGAGTGAAGTTGTCCTGCCGCTACTAAGCAGCGAACTGTTTGACGGGCTGTCAACAGCCCCGATTTTTGAAAAAGTTATCGAATTGCGACAACTTAACCAAAAAATCAACGTCATAACATTGCGGAAGCTGTTAGGGGAGGGCGACTGTCGCGAACTGCTGGAAAGCACGATCTTGAACGCCTCGGAGATCCCACTCACCCAAGAAGCTATCCTCGGTTCGGTGCGTGCGCTGAAGGAACGCCAGATAGAGAGGGAGACGTTTCACCGTCAGGAGGCGATAAGAAGAGAGGCTGGACTCGGCTTAAGTTCGCCCACTCTTATACAGCTCGTGCGGGAAAAGGAGGAATCCGCCCGGCGAAAGCAACAACGTCATGCTTGATTTGTTGCGGGAAACACATCTAAACTGTGGGTTTCAACCCGAGCAGGGAAGGAGAGGAAGGTTTTGTCAATAGAAGACAAATACGATGGTGTAAAGGAGCTCATCAACCTCGGAAAGGAGAAGGGTTATCTTCTCTACGATGAGGTCAATGATGTGCTGCCTGACGACATCCATTCCTCAGAAGATCTGGATAACATTTTCTACCTTTTTGGAGACGCAGGAATAGAGCTGATCGACTCCGAGCAGGAATTCGAGTCGGTTCAGAAGAAGATCGGCGTAAAAGTCGACGCTGAGGATGAGGACCAAGATGCCGATCTCGTTGGCGAAAGCCTCGAGAAGACGAACGACCCGGTCCGGATGTATCTGAGAGAGATGGGTACGGTGCCGCTCCTGACCCGCGAGGGAGAGGTCGAGATCGCCAAGCGGATTGAAAAGGGACAGAAAACTGTCCTGAAGGCCCTGTCGCGGTCGCCGGTCGTGGTCGCGGAAATCTTGAATTACGGGGAACAGCTCCGTCAGTCAAAGATCGGGATCAAGAGCTTTGTCAACTTCAATGAAGAGGAGTTGACCGACGAAATTCTCGAAGCAAAGCTGTCTGAAGTGCTATCCCGAATCGATGAAATCGCTAACCTCGAGAATGAAGCGTCCAAAATCCGAAAACGCTTGCGCAAGGTAAACAAGGACACACCTGAATACAAGCGCATGCTGTCTCAGCTGGCTCGCTACCGGATCCCGATCGCCAGGCACATTCGAGACTTGGATCTGACAGCTGCAACTCACGATCAGCTTGTTAACGCAATCAAGCGAATCGTAGACCGCGTTGTGACTTTGGAGCGCGAGATCAAACAGCTGAAAAAGCTCCAGGAGTCGCCGCTCAAACTGGAAGACTCCAAGAAGGTCAAGCTGCGTCTTCGTGAGGCCGAAAAAGAACTGCGGGAGATCGAAGAAGAGACTCTCAGCAGTTCTCTGGAGCTTAAGCGAACGCTGGCCACGATTAAGCAGGGGGAACTCGAGGCCGACATCGCGAAGAAGGAGCTTGTCGAAGCTAACCTCCGACTGGTTGTTTCGATCGCCAAGAAATATACGAACCGGGGGTTGCAGTTCCTGGATCTGATTCAGGAAGGGAACATCGGGCTGATGAAGGCGGTGGACAAGTTCGAATACCGCCGTGGTTACAAGTTTTCGACTTACGCCACCTGGTGGATCAGACAGGCCATCACAAGAGCCATTGCCGACCAAGCCCGGACGATCCGTATCCCGGTGCACATGATCGAAACGATCAACAAACTGATTCGCACTTCGCGTGCGCTCGTGCAGGAATACGGCCGCGAGCCGACCTCCGAAGAGATTGCGAAGAAGATGGACATCCCGGTCAGCAAGGTCCGCAAAATTCTCAAGATCGCCCAGGAGCCGATCTCGCTCGAGACTCCGATCGGTGAGGAAGAAGACAGCCATCTTGGAGACTTCATTGAGGATCGAGGCGTGGTTTCACCTGCCGAAGCGGTGATTAACCTGAATCTGAAGGAGCAGACTGCCGCAGTCCTGCGGACGTTGACTCCCCGCGAAGAGCAGGTTATCCGAATGCGTTTCGGTATCGGCGACGGCAGCGAACATACGCTGGAAGAGGTTGGACAGCGCTTCTCAGTTACCCGGGAACGAATACGGCAGATCGAGGCCAAGGCGTTGCGAAAGCTGCGCCATCCCTCGCGGAGCCGGAAACTGAAAGCCTTCCTCGAGAGTTCCGGTAAGGAAGGACTGTAATCCAAGGGGCGTGCGCTGGCACGCCCTTTTTTTTGCCGATTGATAATAACGATTGGTGATTCAGACCCTTTTCGCAGGTTCTCGAATCAGCAATCATTGGCTATCAATCTGTGGGCCCATAGCTCAGTTGGTCAGAGCAGCGGTCTCATAAACCGCGGGTCGTAGGTTCAAGTCCTACTGGGCCCACCACCTTTTTGCCAGAGGACCGCCAATGGAGGCGAAAATAGAAAATGAGGAACTTCACAGCCTGATCCTGCTTCAAGATCTGGATCTTAGAATGAAGCAACTGCGTGATAAGCTCCGGCGAGTGCCTTTAGAACTTAAAGCACTCGAGCAGGAGTTGGCTGAAGCCCGCCAGGCTTTCGAAAGTGTTGAAAAAAAACAGGAGGAAGGAGACAAAGAACGACGACGCCTGGAAGGTGAGGTCGAGATGGTCCGGCAGAGGCTGTCAAAGTACAAAGACCAGCTGATGTCCGTGAAGACCAACAGGGAGTACCAGGCCATGCTCGCCGAGATCGCGAATTGCGAAAAGGAGATTTCGGCCAAAGAAGACCAGATCCTAGAGAAGATGATACTGGCCGACGAGTGGATGGCTCGGCGACGTGAAGCGGCTTCAGCCCTGAACGCCAAGGAGCAGGAAATCCGGGTCCAGTGTCAGGAATTGGAAACATTCCAAGCCCAGGCAGAGACCACTTTGCGCGAGCTGGAAGCACAACGGATTGCCTTGAGCCAGAGTCTTCCGCCAGAGCTTACAGCCCTGTATGATCGAATCGCCACCGTGCGGCACGGAGTGGCTGTTGCCCCTGCCCTGGACCAATTGTGTCAAGCTTGCCATGTCCGGCTTCGCCCGCAGCTTTTTAACGAGGTGAAGACGAATCAGCAGATCATCCGATGCGAAAGTTGCAGTCGAATTCTCTACTATCCGTCGCAACAATAGGGCGAGTTCGGTTTTGACCGGTTCGGACCGTCTGACTGCACCGAAAAGCCTTGCTCCCTGGAAGGAGCACCCGTACCGCCCGCTCGTTGCCGCTCGAAATACTGATGCCCTTTATCTTCAATCACATTCGGAACTTCTACCAGGATGCTTACTTTGCGATCACTGACTTTCATTATTATGTCGGAATAGCGCGCCAGCATTGGAAACGCACGTTGCTGTTTCTTCTCTACCTCTCGGCTCATGTGGCTATCATCCTGTCGATAACCTTTGCCTGGCATTACGGACGGGAATTCGGCAGGTTCGCGGCCTGGGCTCAGTCCGAGTTCCCTCCCTTGGAGGTGAAAGACGGCGAACTGACTGTCAAGGCCGAACAGCCCCTCATCCGACGATACGAGGGAGGCACTCCGGTGACATTCGTTTTTGACACCACAGGTCATTACGAGAGCCTGGATGGCTTCGCACAGCCGGCTTTCCTCCTGACGAAAGCCCAGCTCCTGGTGCGTTACCGCGGACAGACCGAGTCCCATCCGTGGACTGAATTCGGATCGTTTAGTTTGCAGGCCGCCGACCTGAAAAACATTGAAAAGGCGATCCGCTGGCTGTACTTTCCGGTCAGCTACTCGTTCTTCATGATTTACACGCTCTGCGCCAAATCACTTACGGCAGTCTTCCTGACCGGCTTTGCAGCCGCCGCAGCCGCCCGGTATCGCATACGCATGACCTTCAGATCTTTCTTTGCTATCGCGTTGTACGCTCTGACTCCAGCGATTGTCATCGGATTGGCCGTCAACTTAACCGGACTGACCATTTCTTACTTCCATATCATCTACTTCGGAATTGCGGCCGTGTACACTTATATGGCGGCGCAAAAATGCGTGACAGCGGGTGAGAAGGAGTTCTGAATCCCAAGCGATGAAAAAAGCAATTTGGATCACGGCCATCGTATCACCCTTAATTCTCGTTTCACCACGCCTTTTTCCTCAACAAGGCATCAACCAGCGGCCTGTCATTCGAACCAGCGTAGACGTCGTTAACGTGCTTTGCACGGTCCGGGAGAACAAAGGCAAGGGCAGATACGTGGAAGGTCTGACCAAAGAGGATTTCGAAGTCTTCGAAGATGGGGTACCGCAAACCATACAGTATTTCAACCACGGGATGGGTGAAGAAGCGGACCCGTTGAGCATCGCGCTGCTCATTGACACCAGCGGCAGTATCAAGTCTAAGCTGGCTTTCGAGCAATTAGCCGCGGTCGAGTTTCTGAAATCGACGCTGCGGCAAAACAAGGGCCTTGCAGCGATCGTTCAGTTTCACGAGGAGATCGAGCTCCTTCAGGACTTTACCTACGATCAGGAGCTGCTTCGCTCAGCTATCATGAAAACACGAGCCGGCGGCGGTACAAAGCTCTACGACGCCATCTTCACTGTCGCCGAAGACCTTCTCGGCAAGGAAGTCGGCAGGCGAGTGGCCGTTGTTCTGTCCGACGGGGACGATACGCTGAGCATGCTGAACAAGAAAGACGCGATCAGAGCCGCCCAAGAGCATGACGTCGTGATATTCGGGCTGGGAATAAAAAGCGCCGACACCAATTACGGAGCGCTCAAGGACTTTTCTCGAGACACCGGCGGACTTTTCGTCGACTCCGAAATCGACCTCGATCGACTGCGTGAAGCCTTTTCCAAAATAAACGGGGAAATTAAGAACCAGTACAGTATCGGCTATGTAAGCCATAACAAGGCGCGCGATGGCGAGTTTCGGGAGATTAAGGTGAAGGTCAAGAGGCGCGGGTTGAAGATCACGCATCGTAAAGGCTATTATGCTCCGAAGGCGGAGTCATGAAGAGCAAGATGCCGGATTTCGACGATTTGTTGCCTATCGAGCTGAAGCTTCGACTTTTGGAAGCGGAGTTGGACCGTCTCGACTCCGATCTTGCCTGGCTTGAGGAACGGCGCCACGAGGTTGCGAAAGAGATCGAGTATTACGAGAAGCTGCTGAACCGCAATCAACGCAGAAACATGCTGCGCAGAGTGAAATAGATAACGGACAGACGATCGGCGATCCGTCGGCGAATGGCTCGTTCCAGACCTCTATCGCCAATCGTCAATTTGCCCGCCCAATCGTCAATTCGTCCTGGTCGCTTCAGGAAGTCTCTCCCGTCAGCTTGGATATCAAGTGAAGTTCGACCCATTTAGGGTCCCACCATTCAATCGGATTGACCTGAACCCCTTGCAGGACGATGCTGAAATGCAGGTGATCGCCGCCGGCCAGCCCAGTCTGCCCGGTGCGCCCCAGCCTTTGGCCGCGCGTTACTTTCTGTCCCCTCTCGACCTCGATTGAACTTAAATGTCCGTAAAGAGACTGCAGCCCCAGACCATGGTCGACAACTACGCAGTTGCCGTAGATTCCAAGGTAATCGGCATAGACAACCACACCATCGTTCGAAGCTTCCACGGGACTCTGGGCAGTCGTGGCCAGGTCAAAGCCGAGGTGTGTCTGTTGGTCGATCTCCTTCCCGTTGTAGAAATAGGTCCGCTGGTCGGCAAAGACTGCTTCAACCTGAGAATTAGTGAGCTGCAGGAACGGCTCCGACCATAGCCGATGCGGTGCGCTTACCCGGCCGAGTTTTGTAATCTGGTCGTTGTTCAACTGCCGAAGCTTGCGGTTGATCTCAAGATACGACTCCAGCAGAGTCCCCTGCTCCGACACCTCTTCGGTATGACTCAGGATTTCGGGGACGACCGCTTGCATGAAGCTGTCGGTGATGGGCATCTGACGTCTGCGAAAACTGGTAGGGAAGACTTTTTTCCAGAAATTCACCTGCGCTCGGTTCCCCGCCTCGTCTTCGGCCCAGAGGAACATCGGGGTGTCGACCGGTTGGTCAAACGAGAGGGCGAATATGCAGATGCGAACGTCCGCCCCTTGTTCCGGGACCGGATACCCCATAAAAACGTTGTCTCCAACCCGGACGCCCGACTGCGTTGCGTCCTCAGAGACGCGATAAAGTATCGCCTCGGATCCCCCTTGCCGGATGTAGTGCTGCTGTGACAGCGCAGCGACTTGCGGCGGACGAGTGTCGAACTTCAGGGTCTTGGTCGCGACAGTCGTGTGATCGAAAAAGAACAGGTTGGCTTGATCGACTGCAGTGATCTGGATCTCGAGTTGGCCTTGTTTCACTCCGGGATCCTTGAGCAATTCCTCCATAGCAATAGTGAACAAATCCTTCTCCTGCCCCTTCTCCCAAGGCCATAAAACTGCCGGATACTGTTTATCCACAATCACTTTCTGAAGGGATCCCTGCTTGACCGACACCTGAACCAATCGCAGGCCGCGACCTTGATCGTTGACGCCAATATCGATCTTGGCCGCTTTCCCGACGGCGGCGGGCGGGTTCCAGTTAATGGAGGGGCCGGTCCCATCCCAGGTCCATAGGAGATACCCGACGAGCCCGACGACCAACAGCACGAGTACAACAAACTTCTTCATGGTTCGCCATCCTATCAAACTGGGGTGAGCGCTTGAAATTTTAATCAGAGGAACACAGCTTGGAGGGCAGCCCTAGTGGACAAAGTGGACCAAGTGGACGAAGTGGACAAAGTGGACGAAGTGGACGAAGCAGAGACCGTAGATCCTCCAAGCGGTTCACTAGGTCCACTAGGTCCACGCGGTTCACTTTGTCCACTAGGTCCACTTGGTCCACTTTGTCCACTTGGTCCACTTCGTTCAATAGGGAAATCCGAGGACTGCCCTTTGCCCCGGGAGCGGTTCTGGTTTAAATTCAAGTCTTATTATGGATTGGCTTGTCGAACTCCTTCGCTCTGAATCGGTCGCGCGGACGCTACTGATTATCAGCCTGGTGGCCGTATCAGGATTGGCGTTGGGCAACCTCCGCTTTCGAGGCGTGGGACTCGGTGTGGCCGGAGTTCTGTTCGCTGGACTCGTCTTCGGTCACTTCGGCGTGTCGATTGATGCCGAAATAGTGGAATTCGCTCGAGAATTCGGTCTTATCCTGTTTGTTTATACCATCGGAATGCAGGTCGGACCTGGATTCCTGGCTTCTTTGCGCCGGCAGGGCCTGAAGCTTAATTCCCTGGCTGTTTGCGTGGTTTTACTGGGGGTGATCATGACGGCGATCCTGATCTATGCGGGAATGGAAGCCCCGCTTGCGGTGGGATTGCTCTCGGGCGCCACCACGAATACACCAAGTCTGGCGGCCGCGCAACAGGCTTTGAAAGCTCAAGGCGTGAGCGACGCGATCAGCCGACTGCCAGGTGTCGGCTATGCCATTGCCTACCCTTTCGGTGTTCTCGGAGTAATCCTCGTAATCTTTTTTGTCCGTGCGATCTTTCGCATCGATCCGAATCAAGAGGCGGCCCGGATAAAACAGGCCAGAGAAGCCGAGTCAAAAAGACTCTCCACGATTAACCTCGAGGTCAAGAATCCGAACCTCGAAGGGCTGGCGCTCCACCAGATCCCGACCCTTTCCACGTCCGACGTCGTTATTTCCCGGGTTTCCAGAGGAGCGACCGTAGAAGTTCCCCGCCCCGACACCGTTGTTCATTTGGGCGATATTCTTCACGCCGTGGGACCGCCGGAGAAGCTTGAAGAACTGCGCTTAGTTGTAGGCAGCATCAGCAAAGTCGATATCAAGGCACTGCCGAGCAACATCATCACTAAACGCATCGTCGTCACCAAGAACAAAGCGGTCCGCAAGTTCATTCACGAACTTCATCTGACCGAACTTTATGGCGTAACCGTGACCCGTGTTACACGGGCTGGGTTGGAGTTTACTGCTTCAAGTCACTTCCGACTCCAGTTCGGAGATATTTTGATGGTGGTCGGTGAGCCCGAGGCCATTCGACGGACGGCGGAAGAACTGGGCGATTCCCCGGAACACCTTGACCATCCGCACCTGCTTCCCATTTTTCTGGGAGTCGGACTGGGTGTGATCCTCGGAAGCTTCCCCCTGCATATCCCGGGAGTACCGGCGTCCATAAAGCTCGGACTGGCCGGAGGACCGCTCCTTACCGCGATTGTTTTAAGCAGGATCGGACGAATGGGTCCATTGATCTGGTACATGCCGGTCAACGCCAACCTGATGCTTCGCGAGATCGGAATAACTCTTTTTCTTGCCTGCGTGGGACTCCGTGCCGGGGCGGGATTCGTGCAAACGCTGACACAAGGAGATGGTCTTTACTGGCTCGGCATGGCCGCGTTAGTGACCACCATTCCAACCCTGGTCGTCGCACTGGTAGGAACCGCGGTTTTCAAGCTCAATTTCCTCTCGATGGCGGGCCTTCTCGCCGGCAGCATGACCGATCCGCCCGCTCTCGCCTTCGCCCGTTCTTTGGCCGATTCGGACGCCGCCTCGGTCTCTTACGCCGCGGTCTATCCGCTGGTTATGTTGTTGCGTGTGTTTTCCGCGCAAGTACTGGTTTTGATGTTTGTTTAGGGGAGTGATTCGTAAACTAAGACAGAAGGGAGATCTCAGTCGACTATCTCCCTTCTGTCCCGGGGGAGGTTCTTTGTGTCTTCTGACTATTGTTACGAAAAGCGACGCAAAAAGTTCCGAAGAGAACCTGCCTTTGACAACCGTCGCTTTTACAGCGAGAATCGCTTGAGGAGGTTTTGGATGTCGCGCAGTCTTGTTCTGGCACTCGTCCTGTTAACAGGCGCCGCCCTCGTGATTGCTGAAGAGGATGCAACAGGCAATTGGGAAGGAAGTTTTCAGACCCAGGAAGGTTACTTCGGGTCACTGACCGCACTGGTGAGTATTGAGCCGGACGGAACCTACAAAGCTGATGTCTCGGCTTACGAGCAGGGAATTGATTTTAGACTTCCCGGGCGGAAAGTAGCGGAAAAAGTCGTGTTTAGTGGGACAGTCGAAGTCTCTCCAGAAATCGGGTCAATGGAAATCAACGGAGAGATCGCAGGAGAGAAGTTCTCGG
Organism: Acidobacteriota bacterium; assembly: GCA_035593865.1. Classification (GTDB taxonomy): domain Bacteria; phylum Acidobacteriota; class UBA6911; order RPQK01; family RPQK01; genus RPQK01. The sequence continues at coordinate 45 of DAOTAI010000156.1, read as the reverse complement.
GGACGTTCAAAGGGAACATTTATTCGGGTACCTTTGAACTGAAAC
>DAOTAI010000653.1:0-1701 GCA_035593865.1 Acidobacteriota bacterium | reverse complement strand
TGTCCGCCGAAGAATAAGGGAGCGCGGGTATGTCAGTTGGCAAGGAAGGTCAGTCTAAGGTCCGTCAGAACGGCGGGAGAATGACGCGCCGAGACTTCGTGGCCGCCGGGGCCGCCGCCATGATTGTTCCGCGGCACGTGCTTGGCGGTACTGGATATGTTCCACCGAGTGAAATGGTGAATATCGCCCTTATCGGCGCCGGTGGCCAGGGAACGGTCAACCTGAAAGCACTGTTCGAGGAGCCGGACGCGCGCGTTATCGCAGTGGCCGACCCCAGTGAAACCACGGATGTACGAAAGTTTTATTACGGTTTTATTGCCGGCCGCCTGCCGACCCTGCAGCTTATCAAGGACACCTACGTCGAGCAAAACCGGACGGACTTCAAGGGATGCACCGGCTATGTCGATTATCGCGAGATGCTGGAGAAGGAGAAGGATATTGACGCTGTTCTGGTCGCGACTCCCGATCACGTGCACGCCGTCGCCACGGTAGCGGCGATGAAACTGGGTAAGCATGTCTATTGCGAAAAGCCGCTGTGTCACTCGATCGAAGAGGTGCGCAAGGTAACGGAGGTGGCCCGGGAAACCAAGGTGGCGACACAGATGGGGAACCACGGTCACAGCGGCGAAGGCATCCGGTTGACCTGCGAATGGATCTGGGACGGCGCCATTGGTCCCGTACGCGAGGTGCATTCCTGGGCAGGGGTGAAACCCTGGACGGATATGACCACCGTTCCCAAGGAAACGCCGCCCGTCCCTGAAGGGCTGAATTGGGACCTGTGGCTGGGTCCGGCTGCCTACCGACCCTATCATCCCGCTTATGCGCCTGTTACCTGGCGTTGCTGGTTCGATTTCGGAACCGGATACCTGGGAGACTTTGCTTGTCATCATCTCGACCCGGCTTTCTGGGCATTGAAGCTGGGCTATCCTGAAAGCGTAGAGGCGACCTGCTACAACCGCGGAGAGGCCACTTTTCCCCATGCCTCCATCGTCTACTTCAACTTCCCCGCTCGGGGTGATATGCCTCCCGTTAAAGTAGTTTGGTATGACGGTGGTCTTGGACCTGAGACTCCCGAAGAGCTGGATCTGGGGCGCAAGTTGAATCAACAAGAACATGGCATCCTCTTCGTAGGGGACAAGGGAAAGATACTGGCCGGCGGCTGGGGCGGAACACCCCGGCTGATCCCCGAGACTGCCATGAGGCAATACAAGCGTCCGAAGCCGACCTTGCGCCGGGTCAAGGGCCATCATCGCGATTGGCTCGACGCCTGCAAAGGAGGAGAAGCGGCCAGCGCGAATTTCGAGGCCATGGCGCCGATGGTCGAAGCGATCCTGTTGGGATCAATCGCTCTCCAAGTCGATGGAAAGCTCCGCTGGGACAGTGCCCAACAGAAGTTCACGAACAACGACAAAGCCAACGAGTTGGTGAATCCGCCGTATCGTGAAGGGTGGACTCTCTAAAGCCGGCGATCGGAGTTTGTAGTACCGGCTTTAGCCGGGCAGTTAGCCGTTGGTCCATTGTTATGCACCGGTCCCCGTTGATTGGCGGCATGTGATCCAACCCGCCACGCACCAAAGGGATAAAACCAGAGCCTGGAGCACAGCGTTCTTCAGCGGAACGAGCTCGGGGACGGGTAACCTTTGGATTTCTGTGACTGGCCATTTGAAATTCCCCAGTTTTTGGCCAACAATTTTCCCCAGT
>DAOTAI010000155.1:0-10740 GCA_035593865.1 Acidobacteriota bacterium | reverse complement strand
CCACCCGCGCCTCTCGCTCCTGCCTGGTACGCTTGACCTCAAGCCGGCCGGCCTCCGCCAGGCGCAGTCCCGCCTTCGCTCGGCGTACCTGCGCTCGAGCCGCCTCAATTCTCTCTGCGCGCGGACCCTCTTTCACCAAGGACAGTCCCTCTTCAGCCTGACGGAGCGCCGCCTTGGCGCTTTCAAACCGAAAACGGGCCTGGTCATGGGCGGCAGCAGATATATCCTCGTCCCTGAACAGGGTCTCGGCCCGCATCCAGTCTCTTTCCGCCGTTTGATATTCGGTTCTGGCGCGCTCGAGTGCGGCCTGCGCCTGCTCAATCTCCTGGGTCCGGCTCCCGGCCAGCAACTCCTCCAGCATGGCCTCGGCATTGCGCAATTCCGCCTGGCGCTGTTCAATCTGCCCCTCCACCGTTTGTTCCTGGAGGTCGATAGTCGTGCTCACCTGGCGGAGGCGGGCTTCCAAGGACAGGCGCGCCGCCTTGACCTGCTCCTTCTGACTGCGGAGCTGCGCGGTATCCAACCTCGCAATGACAGTTCCCGCTTTGACGCTATCGCCTTCTTTCAGGGACAGTTCCTGAATTCTACCGGGTATCCTGAAGGCGATATCGACCTCGGTCAGCTCAATATTTCCCGAAAAGCGGATGACGTTGTCCGGCTCGGAATTCAACCAGCCATTCGAGTAAACGATGATCGCCCCGATAATCGCCGCCACAAGGATAAGAGGAACCAGAATTTTCTTAGCCTTCATCACTTGTCTCCGACCGATCCAGAACCTGCTTGTAGTAGATCTACCTCAAAATCTCTCGCAGCGAACCCATCGCCTGCGCCAGTTCGATCTTGGCCACCTGGAAGTTGAATGTCGCGGCTATCCGGTTATCCTGTGCGCGCTCCAGCCGCGTCTGAGCATCGGTAACCTCCAGGCTGGTGGTAACGCCCGCTCCATAGCGACGCCTGGCCTGCGCCAGCTCGGCCTCTGCCAGGCGGACGCCTTCTTCCGCAACTCGAATCTGGGCCTCGGCCGACTGGAGGTTATCGAAAGCCAGGCGCACTTCCATCTCAATCTGGGCTTCCAAGTCAGCAGTCCTGATTCTCTCCTGCTCAAATTGCGCCCGGGCCTCGCCTCGCCTCGCATCCCGCGCTCCCCCGTCAAAGATCGGCAGTCGCATCATGACGCCGTAGGTTCGAGTCGGAACTGCCTCGGTGACCGCAGATCCAATCGTTCCATAGTCACCGAAAGCCACAAACGATGGGAGGCGCTCCCACTTGACCGCACTGTAGTTCAACCGAGCCGCCTTCTCGCGTTCGCGTTGCGCCTGAAGATCCGGCCGGGAGGTGATCGCCTTTTCAACCGCTTCGTCCAGTGTGATTGAAACGGGGTCGTACCCAAACTGCTCGGTGATTTCTATCCTGTCAGTGAGTTTGAGCCCTATGGCTTTCAGGAGTCGCAGTTCTGCTGCACGGTATTGGTTCTGTGCAACCAGCAGACGCTGCTGTTCATTCGCAAGCTGGACGCGTGCCCTGGTAACCTCAATGCCGGTGCCGGTACCGGCCGCTTTTTGATTGGTCGCGAGCTCAAGCAGCGCCTCCGCCAACTCAACGCTGGCACGCACCGTGTCGACGCGATTACGCGCCTGCCAGGCGGCCAGATAATAACGCCCCACCTCTGCCGCTACCGCCTCCTGTTGATTCTGTTCTTCGCTCTCGGCGGTTGAAACTCCCGTTCGGGCAGCTTGGAAACGCCGGATTGCACTAAAGTCGAAGATCGTCTGGCTGGCGCTCGTTCGGGCGTCAAAGGTGCTGAAAGGACCCACCACTTCGGGAAAGGTAAAACCCGGGATGGGGACAGAGATTCTTATGCCGAAGGCAGCCAGATTTCGGGTCTGATTCTGCTCGGCTAGAGTGGCATCAAAGTTCGGGAGTAAAGCGGCTCGCGCCTGTGCGGCCCGGGCCTCGGCGCCCTCCACCGCCTGGCCCGCCAGCCTGACACGAACATTGCCGTCGGCCGCCAGGGCCATGTCCACGGCTTCGCGCAAGGTCAAAGGGATCGGCGGTCGGCCCGTGTCGCTCGGGGGCTGCTGAGCGGCCAGGGGCTGAGCCAGCATGACTAACAGCAGTACCTGCAAGATAAGAGACTTGTCGTCTTTATTCAGCATAGTCGCTTACACCTGTCTTTTCAGCTGTCCTCGGCCGGGGGCTGGGATTTGGCGAGCCGTGAGGGTCCGAGGATCTCCATCAGCGGAACACCCGGTCCTCGGTACTGCTGTCTCGCCTCCGGCGTGAGAATACCTTCGTAGAGGACCGTCATCAGAGCGGCAAAGGCCTGACTGGCAGACAGCGGCAGGCTGGAAAGCGTCTCCGGATTCATCACCCGGCGAACGAGAGTCGTATGGATCAGCGTAAGCAGGTCAGGATCCAGATCCTGTCGAATGAGTCCCTCTGCCATGCCCTGCCGGATCAGCGACCCGAATTTCGCAATCACCTTCTCCTGCCGCCAGCTGTCGAACTCTTCCCACACGTCCATGGCATTGCGGCGAATATCGTCTAGGATCGGCTGGCGCAAACGCATAAGGTGAAGAACCATAAAAGAGAGAATCTGATGGAGTTTCTCCAGGAATCCCAGGGACTCATCTTCAAACACCTGGCCGGTCGATGCTTCTACCCGGTCAATGATCTTCTGCATGACTGCGTGCAGCAGTTCTTGTTTGCTGGCAAACAGTTTATAAAGGGTTTTCTTGCTCATACCTAACCGGCCGGCAAGATCATCCATGGTCACCGCGCTGAACCCCACGGCAAAGAACTGCTTTTCCGCCTCTTCTATGATTCGCTGCTTCAGCTTTTCTTCCCTGTCACGCCTGGTCATATCACGGACTCTGTGGAAACTGTACCAGTATTTCTAGTTTCCAGTCAAGACTGATCCGCGTAATCCGTACTATCCGTACTATCCGCGGGTAAGAGTAACCCACGGATAAAACGGATCCCACGGATCACACGGATGATAGGGGGGCGGTTTACTCGCGGGGATCGTGACGCCAGCCGTATTCACCGATCAGGGGGACGAATGTGCATCGCTCGCCCCGGCGGCGCTCGAAACCTTGCTCAGTTCGGTAAACCGTGTAGAGGACCTGGGAAAAGTGTTCCTCGAGGGGGATGACCAAGCGACCGTTCAGAGCCAATTGCTCGAGAAGAGGGCTGGGAACCTCGGGCGCGCCGGCTGCCACTATGATGGCGTCGTAGGGGCTGAACTCGGGCCAGCCGAATGTCCCGTCGCCCTGTCTAAGGTGCCAGCCGGAATAGTTCAGCCGCGTGAGCCGGTCGTGAGCCTGCCGGTAAAGCTCCGGAATTCTTTCGATGCTATAGACCTCTGCTCCCAAGGCAAGAAGAATCGCAGTCTGGTAGCCGCTGCCGGTTCCAAGTTCGAGTACCTTGTCACCCGGCTGGACGCAGGCGGCTTCGGTCATAATGGCCACCATATATGGCTGGCTGATGGTCTGTCCTTCGCCGATGGGAAGGGGGTTATCAGAGTATGCCCGGTGTGCGAGATCAGGCGGGACGAATTGGTGGCGCGGTACTTGTCGGAAAGCTTCCAGGACACGCGGATCCTTGATGTTCCTGGCTTTGAGCTGCTGTTCGACCATCTGGTCTCGTGCCGCGGTGAATACGTCGTCCATTTCGTGAACCTGCTTACCCGATCCAGCGCCAGTTAATCGCAGATGTTCCTGGAATTGGCACGCGCCTCTTCGTGTCGTTTCAGGCGCCGCATCAATCGCTGATGAAACTTGCGCTGCTCATAGTCGCTGAATTCCTGAGATGCCAGCTGCCATTGCTCTTTCAGTTGCTGAAGTTCTTCCACCGAGTTTGCGCGGTCAAGCTCCGCCAGGTAAGAGTAAAAGAGAGGAGAACATCTGCCGCATACCTCTTCCAGGTAAAGAAATGAGCGGCGATGAATCGGCGAGGGTCCGAACTGGCGAAGCGCGCGCTGATGCTCTGGGGTGGAGTAGCCTTTGTGTCGGGCAAAACCATATTCCGGATACCGAGAATCGAGCGATTCCATCAGCCTGTCCCGATAGGTTTTGGCCACGATTGAAGCGGCCGCGATGGAGAAACACAGGGCATCCCCTCTTTTGACCCCATCCTGAGGAACAGCGATGGCCGGAATAGTTCGCGCGTCGATCAGGAGGTATTCGGGCGGCGTCGGCAGGTTCTCTACGGCGCGCTTCATCGCCAGCAGTCCCGCGTGATAGATGTTTATTCCGTCGATTTCCTCGACGGATGCCACTCCAATACCAATAGCAATCGCCTTCTTCCGGATCTGCTCCACCATCTCCTGGCGCAACTCCGGATTTAGTTTCTTGGAGTCGTCAATCCCCAAGATTCGACAACGGGCAGGGAAGATCACGGCGGCCGCAACCACCGGGCCGGCAAGGGGACCGATTCCCGCCTCATCCACACCGGCTACGTGAAGGAGACCGGACTTCCAAAGGCCTCTCTCGAAACGAAGCATTCGGCTGATGCGCCGCCTTTCCCGCTTCTCCTCATCCGCCTTTCTCTGCAGAAACTCGTAAACCTGCCTGACACCGCTTCTACCGTCACTCTCCAGGAGTCGAAGTACTTTGGGCGTCGGACGCCTCTTCATAAACCGTTTTCGGATCTGGGCAACCGACAGAGTAGAGAGATCTGGAGTCATCATTCGCCGATGAACATGATGTTGCCGAAGGCCGAAGGGACGTGAAAGTCAGGAACTGCAGTAAAAGTGGGGCACCAAGCCAGGTACTCGCGATCAGGCTCTTCTCCCGCCATCCGATAAAGATTCAGCCTCCAGGCGTCGCCAATGTTGGGGTGCTTCCGCTCCCCGAAACCATCCATCAGGGGCGCAAACGGTATTGCCAGCAAGGCCGTCCACACACCGGCCGGTTCGTCGATCCTGGCGTTGACCCGCAACCCCGAGTCCCACCGGTAGTCTACATCGACCCGAGGTTTTCGTATATGAACATCCAGCCACTGGCCCAGCGGACTCACCTCAAATTCGAAATAATCATCACATGACTCCGGCCGGAGGAAGACTTCCACGACGTCTTTTTCCCAGAGACCAGGGACCGATTCGGTGGTCTGCCATACTGGATTCACGTTCAGCTCATCGAACCAGCAGCAAAAATAAAAATAGAGGTGATCGCGCGTCCAAACCGATGTCACCTCCGTCATGTTTCTCCATTCTGACCCTTTTTCCTTCAGGGCTGCCCTGCCGTTCCAGAGACGACTGATGACAACCTTATCGGCTTTTTTCCAGGCAGGATGATTGCGATCGAAGACTTCCTCATCCGCACTGGAAGAGAAACAGCTGAACAGAGTGTTTATGGGCATTTGGTTTCAATTATAATTCAGCCCGTGAAAATCGAAACAATCGGACTGATCGGCTTAGGCCGTTTCGGTACAATGGCTTACCGTTATTTACGAGAGGCCGGTGAGATCCGAGTCTATGACGCCGACCCGGCGAGAATGCGCGAGTGTCGAGATGCACGACCGTTGGCCGAGACGGTTGCGGCCGACGTAATCGTCCTTGCCGTACCAATATCGGCAGTCGAAACGGTCTGTCGAACGATCTCCCCGTTACTTCGAACGGGTCAACTGGTCATTGACACCTGCAGTGTGAAACAGAAACCGATCGAGACAATGAAAAGGCAGTTGCCCGGCGATGTTCAGATCCTGGGGACGCATCCCTTATTCGGGCCTGACAGTGGAAAAGACGGGATCGCCGGGTTGAAAATAGCCGTGTGCCCGGTAAGGATTGCTGTGGATCTTTATCAGTCTGTCTTGCGATACCTGAGATCGCTCGACTTGCTTGTACTCGAAACCACCCCGGAGGAACATGATCGTCAGATCGCACGGACACAGGCGGTTTTTCATCTTATCGCTCAGGCCTGCAAACGGCTGAATTGGGGGGGTGAGGACATAACGACCCCAGGCCCGGCGACTTTTTTTGGTCTGCTCGAGACGGTTCAGAACGACACTGACGAGTTGTTTTATGATCTTCAGCGTCAAAACCCTTACGCCGCGGCGGCGAGAGCCGAGTTTATTCAAGAGATAATCCGCCTGGATCGCCAACTTGGCGATAGCACGACGCAGGCGGAAACGTCGGGCTGAAGTTTGGGACGTATTTCGATGTCAAACCCTATGAATCTGTCTTTGGCCGACCGAATTGGATTTTTTCTAGCCGGATGGCTTGGTTACGGCCTGGTGAACGCAATTGGTTCGTCGCTCCGCTACCAAGTGGAGGGATGGGAGTACTTCCAGGAGTTTAAGAAGCAGGGTAAGAGCGTCATTTACTCGTTCTGGCACAACCAGATCCTTTATGCCACTCACTTCTTTCGCTTCCGCAACATCATCGTCATGAGCAGTTCCCATCGTGACGGACTCTACACCGCAAAAGTGATCGAGAAATTCGGATACTCAACCGCGCGGGGATCAAGCACACGCGGAGGCGTTCGAGCCTTGCTGGAGATGAAAAGGCACCTGGAGAGGGCGCGCGATGTCGCTTTCACCGCCGACGGGCCGCGCGGGCCCCGGTATCGAGTCAAGCCTGGGCCGGTCTGGCTTTCGCAGCGGACCGGTTCCCCCATCATGCCTTTTCACATCCAGCCGGAAAAGTACTGGGAAATCAACAGTTGGGACGGATTCAGGGTTCCCAAGCCTTTCTCTCGGGCTTTGGTTAAGATTTCACCGCTGTTCGTTGTCCCTGAGGATGCCGACCAGGATGAATGGGTGGAAATCTATCAACGGGAAATGGACAAGTTGCGGGATTACTGCGAGGCGTACTGGTCGCGACCAGGCAGATAACTTACTCTTGCCGGTCACCTTTCCCGGATCTCTACCGAACTATTGAACGCCGTGACTCTCCAGCTCGCCAACTCGAGTACAGCCAGCCGCAGATCGTAGCGGCCCGGCGGAGCGAACAATTTATTCGTATAGATAATCGCCCGACCAACCTCGATCTCCCTTGGGCTCAGAGACGCCCGGAAGAATTCCCGGAGGCGCACTACTTCCCGGCCCTGGCCATCAAGAAGCAACCCTATGATCCCCAACTGGGTCCGAACTCCCTCCTTGCGGGACCCGCGAAGCGAAAAGGGACTGATCTTGATTCGGAAAGGCAGACCCAGCTCGCCTCCTTCACGATCCGCCGGGAGAAGATCCAGCTCCGCTCCGATCTCCTCAAAGGGGAGGCTGGTTGCCTCTGATAAGCGAGACAGCGACCCGGGGTCGAAGAGAGCCGATATGTACTTTTTCTTTTGAGTCAGCCGCTCGGGGAAGTTCTGGAACAGGGCAGAAACGGCGGCACCCGGTTGACTAACGTGGACGCTGATTTGCCTCTCACTTTTGTCCAGGTACGGATTGTCCGTGTAGAAGCCAAGGGTGTACAGATTGCCGTAGATATCGTCGTCGATTTGGGCCAGTGTCTGATCGAAATCGAGAATCGTCTCGAAACCCGAGAAATGCTTCCCGCCGGTCCCCAGTGCAAGCTGAGAAAAGGCCTGTTCCTGCTTCGCTTGCAGCGCCTCGGCGTCGGGTTGCGCTGAGCTGTCCGCGGCTTTTCCAACATAGAGCTGCGCTGCCGAGGGGACCAGTATTGTGTAAATTGTGACGTTACTGGCCTTGGCCTTCGCCACCGAAGCCCGCCATTTCTCGTAATCCTTGTCCCCGGCATCCGAGATCACGATCACCACTTTGCGCTCCGATGTCTTGGCCCGTGCGTTTATCCGGTCAATGAGCTGAGAAAGCGAGTCGTAGATGGCAGTCTGACCAAGATGTTGTCTTGCCTCGGCAAAGGCCTTCGCAGCGGCTGCGCGTTCCGAAGTGAAGTCCTGAAACGGAATAAGTTTGTCCGTAAACCCGAAAATACCCAGCTGGGTAATCCGCTGAATGTTGTCAAAGAAAGTCTGGGCGGCAATGATTTCTTCGGATCGGGTGGCGAAGGTACTTCCACTCACGTCGATCAGGAAGGCGAGAAAAAGCGGTCCCGTACCCCCCGACTTATTCGAAGGCTCGTCAAAGAAAGCGATTTCCTTCAGTTCCTGATTCTCGAAAACTCGAAACTTGTCCCGCGTGAGATTGTTCAAAAACCGGCCCTGCTGATCCCGGACGGAAAAACGCAAGGTCACGAGGTTGACGTCTACCTGAATCCTCTGCTCCTCCATTTCCTGGGTCTGCCCCTCCAGCGCCGACGGCACCCCAGTCAGGAGCGGAAGGACGAGGAAAAAAACCGGGACTCGCCTTCCCAGGGCCCGGAGGCTCCTTTCACCCTTCATCCTCTCTCTCCTCGTTGGATCAGACTCAGAAACTCCATCCTCGAGCGTTGATCCTTGCGGAACAAGCCCAACATTGATGAGGTAATCATGCGACTGTTCCGTTTCTGTACACCACGCATCATCATACACAGGTGCTGCGCCTCCATTACCACGGCGACTCCTGCGGGTTGAATCTTGCATTCTATCGTTTGCGCGATCTGCTGTGTAAGCCGCTCCTGGACCTGAAGACGCCGCGCGAAGCTGTCAACAATTCGAGGAATCTTGCTCAGACCGATTACCTTCCCCGAAGGGAGATATCCCACATGGCAAACTCCGTAAAAAGGGAGAAGATGGTGCTCGCACAGACTGTAGAATTCAATGTCCCGGACAATTACCATTTCATCGTAATCGACCGAGAACAAAGCACCGTTCAGTATTTCGTCCAGATTGTCGCGATAGCCACGAGTCAGGTAACTGAGAGCCCGCTCAACCCGTTTTGGGGTGTGAATCAAGCCCTCTCGCTCCGGATCCTCACCCAGACTCGTCAAAATGTCACGGATCAGCTTCTGCATGACATCACAGAATATCACCTCTCGGCCCGTTGCGGACCCCCGCCGGCCCCAGCAAGCCGATCGGTGCAACTCTCAAACTTCACCCCAAGGCTTGCAACTATCCGGGCGGCCAACGGAAAAGCCGGCCTCCAAGAAGGTGGAGATGGATGTGAAATACCGTTTGGCCGACGCCCCTACCGTTATTAAAAACCAGCCGGTAACCGCCCGTGATCCCCTGTTCACGTGCGATTGACGCCGCCATCAGCACCAGGCGTCCCAGTACTGCCTGGTCTTCCGCCCGGGCCTCGTCAATGGAGGAGATATGAGCTTTAGGAATTACCAGAATATGAGTAGGCGCCTGAGGGTTGATGTCTCGGAACGCGAGAGTCAGATCATCCCCTTTGACAAGGTTGGCAGGACTTTCGCGTCGCACGATTCGGCAGAACACGCATTCGCTCATACCTCTAGATTCTAAGACAGATATCGCTTAGGGTTTCATCAAACTAGCGTGTCTAAGGCGGAGGGGCAAGCAAACAGGCACCGTCTGTTCAAACATCGTCTCAACCGCCGGGAGTCTGCGTACGACAAAAGACCGCACAGCGAGGAATACCGGCCAGATCATTGCGACTTTCCACCAAGCCCCATCCTCGCTGGCGCGCCAGTTCCTCGAGCGCTTCCAGTTGCCCGGCGCCTATCTCGAGAACCAGGGATCCGCCCTCATGCAGGACAGCAGGAGCGCCGCTCAGGATCTTCTGGTAAATCTCAAATCCGGTCGGACCCGCGAAGACTGCTTCAGGCGGTTCAAATGTCCGTACTGAATAGTCAATCTTCGTGGACTCATCATCCACGTAAGGGGGGTTGGAGAGGATCAAGTCGAAGTTTCTGCCTGAAGACTGGACGAGGGGCTCCAGAAGGTCTCCCCGCACAAACTCGATTCTTTCCACACAGCCAAGACGCTCGGCGTTCTCCCGCGCTATCTCGAGCGCCCCAGGCGAAATATCGGTCGCGGTGACCTGAACCAAAGGGTTTTCGCAGGCCAGCGTTACCGCGATACAGCCCGATCCAGTCCCGATATCAGCCACATGCACGCTCTCTCGTCGGCCGGCAATCAATTCCAGGCTGACATCAACCAGCAACTCGGTTTCGGGGCGAGGGATCAGAACGCGGGGATCGACCTTGAAACTCCGTCCGTAAAACTCTTGAAAACCGACCAGATATTGAATGGGATAACGGTCCTTGCGCCTTTGAAGCCAATCGCAGAACTTGATCCGCTCCTGATCGGAAAGCGGCCATTCGGGATGAGTGTAAAGAAAGGCTCGCTCCTTCCCAACCACATTCATCACCAGAAGCTCGGCGTCTCGCCGGGCCGTCTCAAGACCATGCGAGGCCAGGTAGTTGGTTCCCTCATGGATTGCTTCCCTGAGAGTGAGGAATTTGTCTTTCACTCGGCTTGGTTCAGGCGTGAGACGCCGGTCCCGCCTCCAGCACCTGGGTCTGATTTTTGAGCTGCTCCGCCTGGTTCTGGGTGACAAGAGCGTCGATGATCTCCTCCAGATCGCCGTCCATCACCTCCTCAAGGCGATGGATGCTCAGCCCGATTCGATGATCGGTAACCCGGTTTTGCGGGAAATTGTAAGTGCGGATCTTCTCACTTCGGTCACCGCTTTTCACCATCGACCGGCGACTCTGGGCGATTTCGTTCTGCTGCTCTTCAAGCGCTTTCTCGTACAAACGCGAGCGGAGGACTTTGAGAGCCTTGGCCTTGTTTTTGATCTGGGATTTCTCGTCCTGGCAGGTAACGACCTCGCCAGTGGGAATGTGCGTGATCCGAACGGCCGAGTAGGTCGTATTAACCGATTGCCCACCCGGTCCCGACGAACAGTAAGTGTCTATGCGAATGTCCTTCGGAT
>DAOTAI010000154.1:0-10790 GCA_035593865.1 Acidobacteriota bacterium | reverse complement strand
CCGATCATCGCCTCGGCCCTGGTACTGGGAGCCGTCTTTGTCCCCGTGGCTTTCTCTCCGGGAATCACCGGGGAGCTATACCGTCAGTTCGCGGTAACCATCGCTGTCTCGTTTGCCATTTCGGCTTTTGTCGCCTTGACTTTGAGCCCCGCCTTATGCGCTCACCTGCTTCGAATGGAGCCTCCCCGCCCGGTGTTTTTCCTGCGTTGGTTTAATCGCGCGTTTCTGTGGGGAACCCGCGGTTACACATTCACTGTGGGCGTAGTCGCACGCCATTTGATCATCATGGTCGTGGCGTTCGGGATTGTGGCGGCAGGCGCTTTCCTCGCTTACGGCACGATTCCCAAGGGCTTTTTACCGACCGAAGATCAGGGGGTGATTCTTACGAATGTCCTCTTGCCTGATGGGGCCTCTCTAGCCCGGACCGCAAACGTCACTCGCCAGCTGGAGGAAGCAATACAAACCGTGCCCGGGATCTTTCGTATCAATACCATCGGCGGATCGGGCGGACCGAACGCGGCGCGGATGTTTATCGGATTAACAGATTGGGACGAGCGGACGACACCGGAATTGTCGATGGACAGGATCCTGGCCCAGATCCGGCAGAAAGCGGCAAATATAGAAGGGGCGATGATGTTCGCCTATCAGGTGCCACCAATTCGCGGGTTGGGCCAGACGGCCGGATTCGAACTCCAATTGCAGGATATGCGTGGAGGTGATCCTCGAACACTGGCCGAGGCAATGCGCTCTTTGGTTGTTGCCGGCAACCAGGACCCGCGAATCCGCAACATGTTCAGCACCTACCAGGTCAATGTGCCGCAGTTGCGCCTGGAAGTCGATCGAAAACAGGCGCAGGCCTTGGGCATTCCCGTTGGCGACATTTTCCGTACATTGCAGACACACCTCGGCTCCTTCTACGTCAACGACTTCAACAAATTCGGCCGAGTGTTCCGTGTCATCGTGCAGGCTGAGACGCCATTTCGCAGTGCTCAGCGAGATATAGGCCGCCTCTATGTTAAAAGCAGCTCCGGCTCGATGGTGCCCCTGAACACCTTGGTCTCGCTCGAGCCGCGTGTGGGGCCCGAGTCAATCAACCGCTTCAACATGTACCGAGCGATAACCATCAACGGCGAGCCGGCCCCCGGATACAGCACCGGAGATGCCATGAACGCCATCACAGAGATCGCGGCTCGAGTGCTTCCACCGGGCATGAAAATCGAGTGGTCGGGTATGTCGCACCAGGAGCAGGAGAGCGGGTCCCAGGGGCCGATCCTCTTCGCACTGGCGCTGGTATTCTCGTATCTCTTCCTGGTGGCGCAGTATGAGAGCTGGAGCATTCCTGGGGCGGTTATGCTGTCGGTACCGATTTCGGTTCTAGGCGCCTTGTTAGGTCTCATAATCGCCGGGCTCAATCTGGATCTGTACGCACAGATTGGACTGGTGATGCTTATCGGCCTGGCCGCCAAGAACGCTATTCTGATTGTCGAGTTCGCCCGGGTTCTCAGAGAGGAAAAAGGGTTTTCCATAGTGGACGCGGCGATTGAAGCTGCCCGTTTGCGATTCAGACCGGTCGTCATGACTGCCTTGGCCTTCATCCTGGGGGTTGTCCCCCTCGTCTGGGCGACCGGCGCTGGCTCGATAGCGAGGCGATCGCTGGGGACAACGGTGTTCGGCGGCATGATTGCTGCCACTGTGCTTGCGGTTGTACTGATCCCGGCCTTCTTTGTGGTCACCCAATCGATAAGGGAATGGATTCATGGCCACTGGCGGCAAGAGCCGATCGAGCCGAAACCGGCGGAAGCCGACTCCTGATGCACTTGGCCGAATTCCAAGCCAGCGTCCGTGAGGGACTGTCCCCGAGAACGGTCGGCGTGTGGGATTAACGTCGGCGCAAAGACTGTCCCTAAACGATCTCTGAGGGATGGACGTCGGCGTAAAGGGCGTAAAGGACTGTCCCTAAACGATCCCTAAACGACTCTCTCCCGAACGACTTCTCCAACAACCTCCAGCGCAAGGGTATGAGGCAAGGGTGTGAGGGACTGTCCCCAACAACGGAGCGCTGAGTCACCACACCAATCATGGAAGCCTGGAGCGCAGCGCTTTGCAGCGGAGCGACCCGGCCCTCGCCCTGGAGAAGCTAACCCTCACCCATGGATTGGGAGGCGGGGATATCAGCTTGACACACCCCGGTGTTTGACATACATGTTGGAGAACCGGGATGAAGCAGATTATGCGGAAACGATCCTGCTACCTGGGGGTGCTGATTCTCGCCTTGGTTTTGCAGGCTGCTCCGGGTTGCCGAACCGATACTGGGAAATCCCAAGAATCAGGGACAGTGACCCTGATTCTGGGCGCTTACACCACACCTCGCGAAGTCTATGGACGCTCGATAATCCCCGCCTTTCAAGCTTACTGGAAGGGCAAGACGGGCCAGCAGGTTGAGTTCCGCGAATCGTATCAGGCAAGCGGGGCGCAAGCCCGCGCGGTAATCGGGGGATTCGAAGCCGACATCGTCGCCCTGTCTCTTTCAGCCGACGTTGACAAAATCGTCGACGCTGGCCTGATCAAGCATGACTGGCGAGAGAAACCACATAACGGAATAGTGAGCACCTCGATAGTTGTCATGGCGGTCCGCCCGGTTGACCCCGCAGTTGCAGCCGAAGTGCAAAACAGTTATCCAGAGGTTCAAGACCTTTGGACCATCGAGTTTCTGGGAGGCTGGCCGCGTGTCATCGCGGATATTTTCGGACCCCAGGGCGTTTACACGCGAGTCTATCAGGACATCCACAAGAAGGGACGATGACGACACCTGCATCTGAGACTCTCGGGCCGCACTCCGTGACTCGCAAATTACATCGTCCCTGGGGGAAATGGGGACTTCGGACTGCCGCGGCTACCTACCTGGGCGCGATGATCCTGCTTCCGATCGCCGCGATCCTGCACGCCGGCTTCGAAGAAGGCTTATCTCATTTCTGGCAGTCAATAACTGAGCCGATCGCCCTTCAGGCGCTGTATCTGACTCTGCTC
The DNA here is from genome assembly GCA_035593865.1 of Acidobacteriota bacterium. GTDB lineage: Bacteria > Acidobacteriota > UBA6911 > RPQK01 > RPQK01 > RPQK01. The sequence goes on along the minus strand of DAOTAI010000154.1, from coordinate 7,763 downwards.
ACCGCCGGGGTAACTACGCTCATTAATGCAGTAATGGGAACCCTGGCTGCTTACGTACTGGTACGGTCGGACTTCACTGGAAAACGAATCCTGAATGCCCTGATTGACATGCCCTTTGCCATACCGACGCTGGTAACCGGGGTGATGCTCGTCGTCCTGTATGGGCCGCAAGGGCTGTTTGCCCGCTTCTTTACGGTTTACGACATTGAGATTGTGTTCGCGAGGCCCGGAATCGTACTAGCCCTGCTGCTCGTTACTTACCCGTTCACGGTCCGCAGCGTTCAACCCGTACTGTTGGCGATGGAGCTTGACCAGGAAGAGGCCGCTTATACTCTTGGTGCCTCCCGCTGGACAACTTTCTGGAGGATTGTGTTCCCATCCCTGATACCTGCAATTCTGACCGGCTCATTGCTGACTTTTGCCCGGGCAATCGGCGAGTTTGGCTCAATCGTGATCGTTTCCGGCAATATCCCCGGACGCACCCTGACCGCTCCGGTTCACATCTTTGGTCTAATTGAATCGGACAATCAATCCGGGGCGAGCGCGATTTCAATCCTCCTGCTCGGCCTGTCGTTCTCGCTCGTTCTGATCGTGGACCAACTCCAGCGCAGGAAGGAGGCCCGGCATGCCAGGGTCTGAGAAACTGCCTGGCCCGCGAACCAGTCGTAGATTCAACCTGCCGCTCCTGCTGGTGCTCGCATATACAGCGCTCCTGCTCGTGGCGCCGATAGTCGCCATCACCTGGGGAGCGCTTTCTGCCGGGTTCGGTGAGGCCTATCGCCAGCTGACCTCCCCGGATGCACTGCACGCTTTGAAACTGACCCTGTTTCTAGGGCTCGCCGCCAGTGCGGTAAATGCGGTTTTGGGGCTTTGCACAGCCTGGGTCCTGGTGCGAGATAAGTTCCGTGGCCAGGTCTTCATGAACGGGTTAGTGGATCTACCGTTCGCGATCTCGCCTGTCATTGCGGGCCTGATGCTCATCCTCCTGTTTGGACGCGGAGGTTGGCTCGAGGTCCTGCCGGAGGTTCTGGGCATTCGCATCGTTTTCGCCTTGCCGGGCATGTTCCTGGCTACAGTCTTCGTCTCGTTGCCCTTTGTCATCCGGGAAGTGATGCCCGTACTTCGTCACCTTGGAACTGAGGGAGAAGAAGCCGCATATACGCTAGGAGCATCACCCTGGCAGGCTTTCTGGCACGTGACACTGCCCGCGATTAAATGGGGACTGCTGTATGGAGTTTCATTGACCTTCGCCAGAGCCCTGGGCGAGTTCGGGGCTGTTTTGGTCGTGAGCGGGGGCGTCAGTGGCTTAACGGAAACAGCCACTCTGTTCATCTTTCGCTCGATGGATGATCGCAACTACATCGCGGCTTACGCCATGGCCCTCGTGCTCGCCCTGACCTCCTTCGTCCTGCTGATGATCATCGAGCTGTCAAAAAGCAAAATGAAAGAGAGGTAATGACGGGCCTGACCACGCGATCCGTTGGGACAAACCCGCGGATAGCGTGATAGGCATGAATGCCGCGGAGCAGTTGAGGTTGGCTGGGCAATCAGGCTGTTGCCACGGCTGGCTGCCATGCTAAACTGATGTCCTGCTCAAGCATGTGGGGGTATAGCTCAGTTGGCAGAGCACCTGCTTTGCAAGCAGGGGGTCAGCGGTTCGAATCCGCTTACCTCCACCATCTTTAATCAGGAGTTGTTGAGTTTGTCGGTCCTTCGTTCGGGCAGAGTCCTCGCGATGCGTTGCCGGCCTAAATTACCCGTGCTCCCACGGTTACAACTATTGTCAAATCAAGCCAGTGCCGCCGAAAGCCGGACCAAACGTTAGCCCGTAAAGTACACGTAAGCGGCCAGGATAGCCAGCAGGACCCCCGCCGAGGCTAACACGTCGTTCTTGTTCCAACTGGCGCGTGACAACTTTCGGTCTTCCAGCGTCCGCGTCCCGAACGTCAATCCGCTGATTTGCTCGTAGGACGGCTCTTCAGTGGCGTAGCTCACGGCTAACATCACCCCGATACACACAAGAAGGATCAGGATGCTGTAGTACTGAAAGAACATGTTGTTGATGACCCAGAGGAAGGAGCCCTCGGTGTAAGTGAACCCTTGAATCAGTTTCACGGGAGTATCGACGGCCAGACGGAACAGACCCAAGGCAAAACCCACAAGCAGTGCCCAGAGGCAACCTTTCGCATTCAGCCGTTTCATGAAAACGCCAAAGAAGAAAACCACGAAAATCGGAGGCGCCAGATAGGCCTGGACTCCTTGCAGGTAGTCATAAAGGCCTCGACCGCCGCGAATAATCGGAATCCAAAGAAGCGCGATCAGAACCATTACAGCAGTCGCAACTCTTCCCACCCAGACCATCTGTTGCTCACTCGCCCGGGGCCGAAGCTTGGAATAGAAATCAATGGTAAAGAGGGCGGCCGAAGCATTAAAGGCTCCTGCGAGCGAGCTCATCAGAGCTGCGAGCAATCCGGCAACGACGATTCCTCGAACTCCGATCGGCAATACAGTCGCTACCAGCAACGGAAAAGCCTGTTGGGCATTGTCGCGGATCAGCTGGCCGTTGGCATCAAAAAGTGCCTGCCGCAGTGTTTCTACCTGCCCACTCTTGGCCAAGGCGAAACATATCATGCCTGGAATGATGAAAATGAACACCGGCAGCAGCTTAAGAGCGCTCGCACAGATTGACCCACGTCGCGCATCTTTTTCGTTCCCGGCGGCAAGAACGCGCTGCACGATGTATTGATCCGTGCACCAATACCAGAGTCCGATGATGGGGGCGCAAAACAGCATGCCAACCCAGGGATAATCACTATTGAAGTACCAAGCCATTCGGCCTGCTTCCTTCACCGGCGCCCAGGTCGCCTCCATGCCGTGGGGAACAATCGGCCGCCACAGGTTAAACATCTCGGAACCCGCGATCGCTCGCAGTTCGCCCCACCCGCCAAGGGCTTTCAAGCCGAAAAAAGTCACCAGGGCCGAACCGAGCACCAGGATCACTGTCTGTATGGCTGACGTATACGCCACTGCGCGCATGCCACCCAGGACCGTGTAAATTCCTGTCAAGACCACCACGAGGATGGAACCGATCCAGAAACTGTCGAGTCCCATGAAGTTGATCTCAGGTATAAGAACAGCGAAGACAACCCCGCCGGCGAAGATTCCGACGGCTAGTTTAGTGAGAATATACGCTACCAGAGAGATGATCGACAGCACGGTCCGATTAGCCGGGGAAAACCTCTTTTCGAGGAACTCGGGCATTGTGAAGACCTTGGATCGCATGTAAAAAGGCACGAAAACCCAAGCGAGAACCAGGAGGCACCAGGCATGGAGCTCGTAGTGAGCCATGGCTACACCGTCGGTCGCGCCGGTGCCGGCCAAACCCACCAAATGCTCCGAACCAATATTCGAGGAAAAAACGGCGGCCCCTATGATCCACCAGCCCAGGTTGCGACCTGCCAGGAAGTACTCGGTTGAGGTTTCCGCCTCCTTTTCTTTCTTATAAGCCCACCAGGCAATAACAAAGACCAGGATGAAGTAGGCCAGAACGAGCAACCAATCCAACGTATGCAGTGCCGTCATCGAAGTTCTCCTGAGATAAAGGCATCGTTAGCACACAACCCCGTGAGAGTGGCTGATTGGCCGGGTAATGTCAAGCCAGTCGGCAATCACACTCCCGGGCTCGTTAACGACGTATCACAATACTTCTCCTCCGCCCGAAAAACAATGACTACGCTTGACACCGCGCGACGTGCGTTGGCATGCTGTGATTTCCGGTGCTTTCCTCGCTGTTTTGGGCGACTAGCGACCGACGCAAACAAGAGATGGGGTTGTAGCGATGGGAGACTTATCCAAATCGTTGCCCGTTAAGGAGACCGCCACCACCTCCACTGCGCCTGAGGCAGGCGCCCGTCCGAAGGTTATCCCTCGACAATTCATCTGGTCTTTCATTCTTGTCACCAGCCTCTTTGCGATGTGGGGATTTGCCAACGACATTACCAATCCCATGGTCGCCGCATTCAAGAACATTTTGCTCATCAGCAACTTTGAAAGCTCGCTGGTTCAGTTTGCCTTCTATGGCGGCTACTGCGTCATGGCCTTCCCCGCCGCACTGTTCATCAAACGCTTTAGCTTCAAGAGTGGAATTCTGCTCGGATTAGCGCTGTACTCGGCCGGATGCCTGATGTTCATCCCGTCGGGGTGGATGATGGCTTTCTGGGCATTTCTCATCTCTTATTTCGTCATGACATGCGGGCTCTCCTTCCTGGAAACCAGCGCCAACCCTTACATCCTGGCGATGGGGCCGGAGGAAACCGCAACTCGCCGCCTGAACTTTGCACAGTCCTTTAACCCTATGGGATCGCTGCTAGGAATGCTGACGGCCCGTGACCTGATTCTCAGACGACTTGACCAGACCGACGAAGCGGGCCGCCGCCTGTTACAGCAGACCGATCTGGATAAGTTTGCCGCCATCAGTCGGCATGACCTGGACGTTATCGTTGGCCCGTACATGGCGCTCGGCCTGGTGGTGCTGGCGGCCCTTGGGATCTTCGCGATCGCACGCTTGCCCAGAACGAGTGGTGAGGACAACAAAGCCATCCACCTCAGGAAGACCTTGGGCCGTCTGCTGGCCAACAGACGATACATCGAGGGGGTCGTCGCACAGGCCTTCTATGTGGGCGCCCAGATCATGTGCTGGACTTTCATAATCCAGTACGCGGAAAACGAACTAGGCCTGACCAAGGCTCAAGGCCAGTCGTACAACATGATCGCCATGGTGATCTTCGTCAGTAGCAGATTCATCTGCACGGCACTTCTGCGATTTTTCGCCCCGGGCCTCCTCCTGATGTCTCTGGCTCTGGCCGGTCTTGCGCTGACTTTGGGGACAATCTTCATTCAGGGAATGATCGGTCTCTACTGCCTGGTCGGTATCTCGGCCTGTATGTCGCTCATGTTCCCCACTATTTACGGCATTGCGTTAAAGGGTTTGGGAGACGATGCCAAGTTGGGCGCAGCCGGCCTGATCATGGCAATCGGTGGCGGTTGCCTGATGCCTCCCCTGCAGGGCGCCATCATGGATCTGGATGACTTCAGTCTGGGGTTCATGACACTGTCAAGCACGCGCGTGTCCTTCATTCTGCCGGCGCTCTGCTTTGCCGTCATTACAGCTTATGGCTTCAGAAGGTCGAGAGACTCGCAAGAAGAGGCTGCCTGATCCTCATGGCGCCGGGGCTTCGTGGAGGGGCTATCGTGGCGGGGCTCTCTGGTTCCAGAGTCCGGGGAAGTCGCGTGGCATCCGCCTTCGTACCGAGCAAAAAGCAGGAAGAAAGCGATGAGAGCAACGAAGATACTGAAGAACGTTCTGGCACTGGGTATTCCTACCGTCTTGGCCTTGTCCAGCCTGCTGGCCGAGGAACTTACCGTGGCTTCTCCAGACGGAGCGACCCAAGTCTCGGTTCAGGTCCGCGAAGATCTGGCGATAGGGGCAACCCGCCATGGAAAAGCCGTGCTGCTCCCCTCGCGGATCTCACTTGAACTCGTTTCCAGGCCTGTTCTGGGAGAGCAGCCGCGGATTGCCAAGACAGATCGGCGAAGTGTCAAGCAGCAAGTGAAACCGGTCGTCCGCGAGAAATCGGCCACCATACTGGAGGCTTACAACGAGCTCCGCGTGGACTTTGAAGGCGACTATTCCCTCGTCATTCGTGCATACGACGAGGGAATCGCCTATCGCTGGGAAACACGTTTGCCTGGTGAGATCACCGTCAAGAACGAGCAAGTAGAATTTCAATTCGATCCTTCGGCCTCTGTCTATTTTCAACACGAGAATAATTTTCATTCCCATAACGAACGTCCTTTTGAACTGCAGCCAATCTCGGCGATCTCGTCCGAAAAGCAGGGCTTTCTCCCGGTTCTTGTCGTGCTGGAAGGGACGAAAGTTCTCCTGACCGAAGCAGATCTATTGGACTATCCAGGACTCTGGCTGCGCGGAAACGGCAATTCCACTCTGACCGGGGTGTTTCCCGCCTATCCTCTTGAGGTAGCGATGGACCTGAAGTGGGATGCACGTGGACGCGTAACGAAACGAGCAGACTTCATCGCCAAGACGCGCGGAACCCGAACCTTTCCCTGGAGGGTTTTAGCTATCGCCGACAATGACGCCGATCTTCTTACCAATCAAATGGTCTATTTGCTCGGTTCTCCACTGCGGATCGAGGATCCGTCATGGATCAAGCCGGGACTGGCGATTCTCGACTGGTGGGGTCGGCGCAGCATTTTCGGAGTCGATTTCGAGGCAGGCGTCAATACAGAAACTTACAAGCATTTCATCGATTTCTGCGCGGATTCCGGAATCGACTACTACCTTCTCGACATGTCCTGGTCGAGCGTGGACGATTTGTTTGACATCGCCGAGGGTCTCGACATGAACGCCGTGATGGCACACGCTCATAAGCGGGGCGTCGGAATCTTTCTCTGGACCACCTGGCACGCACTCGACCGCCAGATGACTAAAGCCTTGGACCAGTTTTCCAGATGGGGAGTAAAAGGCATCAAGGTCGATTTCATGCAGCGCGACGATCAGTGGATGGTGAATTTCTATGAGCGTGTTGCGCGAGAAGCCGCCAAACGCAAGTTAATGATTGACTTTCATGGCTCTTACAAGCCCACCGGACTACGGCGGGCATATCCCAACATCCTCACCAGGGAAGGGTTGATCGAATTCGAGTTTAACGGATGGAGTGATCTTGCCAATCCTGAGCACCACACGACGTTGCCTTTCATCCGGATGGTAACAGGACCCATGGACTATATACCGGGAACGCTAAATAATGCCCAGAAGCACGAGTATGCCCCTATCGGAGATCGCCCGATGGGTCTTGGAACCAGGGCCCATTCGATTGGACTGATGGTGTTGTTTGAAAGTCCGCTGCAGATGATTCCCGACCCGCCTTCCGACTACTACCGCGAGCCCGAGATCACTCATTACCTGGCAGGAATTCCGGTGGAGTGGGACGAGACACGGGTTCTGCATGCCAAGGTGGGCGACTACGTCGCCATGGCTCGCCGAAACGGCGAGAATTGGTATGTCGGCGCCATCACGGACTGGAGTGCCAGGACATTGGAGATCGACTTCTCCTTTCTTGACGCGGACCGGCTTTACGAGGCCGAAATCATTAGCGACGGCCCCAATTCACGCATCCGGGCCATCGACTACAAATTGAGCAAGGCCGTTCAGCTCCGAAAAGGCGAACGACATTCGATCAACCTGGCGCCCGGAGGCGGCTGGGTCGCGAAAATCCGTCCAACCCCCTGATTAATCCGAAATTTGATTCTCTTTGCAGTCTAGCGTTCCGTTTGTTAGGGACAGTCCTTTGCGCTAACGACCATTCGGTACATCCGCGGGGTTCCGACACATCCCAAGAAAGGAACTCGTCCCAGTTCTGGGACTGATCGTGGCCGGACTCTCCAGAGTCCGGCACCGTGCCCGTTTTGTCGGACTCTGGAACTGGCTAATTCAGCCACAATAAGAAAGACCCGAGCACTCAAGGTTTATCCTCCCTCCTACCATGTAAGCCGCTCGTGTTGGGGACAGTCCCTTTAACCCGCAGTCTTTAGGCTGGGAGTGCTAGGGGGTGGTGTTGGGGGTAGTGTTGGGGACAGTCCCTTTGGGGTAGTGCCTTTGGGGTAGTGTTAGGGACAGTCCCTTTAATCGGTTCTTTAGACCGGGAGTGCTAGCTAGGGGGTAGTGCTAGGGGGCAGTGTTG
>DAOTAI010000153.1:0-10798 GCA_035593865.1 Acidobacteriota bacterium | reverse complement strand
ACCCGGAAAGCCATCTTCCTGCAGCACTTGATCGAGTGCGAGACGATCGCGGTTATTGGGGGCGTTCTCGGTATCGGGGTGGCGCTGGTCGGTATACGGGCCGCGAACAACCTGTTCGCCGGAAATCTCGGAGCCACTCTTGACACCAACATGCTCGGCGCGGCGATGATTCTCTCCCTGATCGCTGGCTTGGTGGCAGGGGCCTATCCCGCATGGCGAATCTGTGCTATTCCCCCGGCTGTTTACCTCCGGGAACGATAGAAAGAGGGGCGAATTATGGAGCTCGGACCAATCCTCAGAGCCTTGCGTCAAAACAAGACGCGTTTCTTTCTGATAAGCCTCGAGGTGGCTTTGACACTCGCCATCATTGTCAACTCAATAAACATGATCCAGGACTTTAAGGCGAAGATGGAACGACCGACTGGAATTGCCGAATCGGAAATACTCATCGTGGGCAGCTCGCTCTTCGCCCCGGAATTCAGGGAAGAGGGATACCGTCAAAACAGCCGGAAGGCGGATCTCGCCCTGTTGCGCGCTCTGCCGGGTGTCAAGTCAGCCGACTCGCTGGACATGGTGCCCTTGAGCGGAAGCGGCAATTCATCGGGATTTAAACCGCTGCATTCCAAGATGGAGACACTGCCGTGCAACATCTTCACAACCGGCGTTGACGGGATCGCGACTTTGGGCGTGCGCCTCATCCAAGGTCGCAACTTCGTCGACTCGGACATTAACGACGCCGACTCCAAGAACGTGATCATCACAAAGACTTACGCTGACCTGTTGTTCCCGGATGGAGACGCTCTCGGCAAGCAAATCCAGGGACGGGAGCCGGAGAACCCGTACACAATAGTCGGTATCATCGAGCAGATGCACGGTTCCTGGCCCAATTGGAGACACGTGAACAACGTGATGCTTCGCCCTGGAGAACCGGGAAACTTCAACTGGGGTCACCGGTACATGGTGCGCGTCGATGCCTCGCAGATCAGCTCGCTGATCCCGATTATCGAAAAAGAGCTTCTGGCAGCGAACAACGGGCGCAACGTCCAGGTACAGCCTCTGGCCGAGATCAAAGCGCGTACTTACCAAGTCAATACAGCAATACGCAAAATGCTCGCCGCCGTTATCGTACTTCTCCTGTTCGTGACCGCCCTCGGAATCGTTGGGATCACATCTTTCTCAGTCACGGAGAGAACCCATCACATCGGCACCAGGCGTGCCTTGGGAGCGCGCCGGCTGGACATCCTGCGCTACTTCCTGACCGAAAACTGGGCGATTACCACAATCGGGTTGCTTGTCGGACTGGGAATCACCTACGGACTGAACTACGCCCTCGTCCAGTTCCTGGACGGCGTAAAGCTTGACACAAGGCTCGTTGTAATGTCCGTGGTTGGAATGTGGCTGATCGGCCAGGCAGCGACCTTCCTGCCCGCGTGGAAAGGCGCCCGCATCTCGCCGTCAACCGCCACAAGGAACGTGTGATGGGGCGGTGAGCGGAGCACCTTCAGCCGCCTGTTATCCGCGTAATCCGTGGGATCCGTTCTATCCGCGGGCCTCCATCCCCGCGGATTACGCGGATGAAATCACTCAGCTGTTCCCTGTTCTTCGTCGAGTTCAATGAACGGGGCACGGAACGTATCAGGGTCGTTGTTCAGCCCGGCCTTGTAGTTAATCACTTCGAGCCTTTGCGGGACAACCTTGATGAGAACCAGGTTCTTTAGCCCGGGAAACGCCTGATCCCAATAGGCGCGCTTGCGCTTGAGGATTTCCTGCATGTCGTCGACCAGCACCGCCTTCCCGCTCAGGGCGACGTAGCCGATTGCCTTAGAGTGGTCCGCATAATAAAGACAGACTCGAGGATCCTTCCTGATTTCCCGTACCTTGCGGCTGTTAATATTGGTCGCAATCCAGACCGTCATGTCCTCTTCCGGCGGAAAGGGGTTCATAGTTCGGACTTGTGGCCGACCTGTTTCATCCAGAGTCGCCAAAGCGCAGTAAGTCTGGGCCCCCATGATCTCCCGTGCTGCGGCGATCATGCCTGCCCGATCGATGGGCGGCTGGTCCTGGCCCCGAACGGGGAAGACTAGTGCAAATCCCCAGACCAGTGCGAAGAGAAGGAAGGTCGTGCGTCGGCGCTTGTTCATGTTGAGCTGCTCCTTTAGTTAAGAGGGGTCGTCCGAATGGAACCGCCTCCCGGAATGACTCATGTAGCTCCTGAGACTTTTCTTACCTCTGCTCTCGTGCGCTTTATCATAGCCCTGCAGCGTGATTTCTCAATATTTGACGAGTCTCACCCCGAAGTCTATGATGATCGGTTAGTCCTCCGAAATTTCCTCGGCGTACCCGTTATTTATGTAAATCCTCTGCAGCAGGCATACGCCCTGCGGCCAGATGCCGGCCAAATTCCACGTCCCCTACAGGTTTTATATGAGTCGAATGATCAAGGCTTCCCCCACCCGTGTTGTGATTGCAACGACTGCCATGCTCTCGTTTATCAGCTTCTGGCGGGCTGCCGCAATTGTCCTGGCGGATCTGGGATCGTCGGCATACTACGCGGGGGGTATTGCGGAAAGAGCGATTGGGGCCTCGGCTCCATGGCTGATCCTGGCGGTGATGCTCTTCTCCATTTGTGTCCGGACGGTTTACATCGAAAGCTCTTCGATGTTTGTGAGGGGCGGCGTCTATCGGGTGGTGAAGGAGGCGATGGGCGGGACGCTGGCCAAACTCTCAGTTTCGGCTCTCATTTTCGATTTCATCCTTACCGCGCCCATCAGCGGCGTTTCCGCAGGTCAGTACCTGGTCGGATTCATCAATGAAACCCTGAGCCTTCTGGGTTACGCAGCGCGCGTTCCGCGCGGCTACGGTTCGGTCGTTATAGCTGTTGCAATTGTCCTTTATTTCTGGCGCAAGAACCTGGTAGGCATCGAAGAATCAAGCGGCAAGGCGATGACGATCATGAAGGTCGCGACGTTCATGGTTGTCACGATGATTGGCTGGAGCCTGGTTACTATTCTAATCCGAGGCAGTCGGGGTCTGCCGCCGGCGCCCACCCCGGAACACTTCAAGTTCAGCCGGGATGCGCTTGGTTGGCTGCAGGCAACCGAAGTTTCCACAATCCCGCTCTTTATCCTGATCATCGGATTCGGCCATTCCATCCTGGCTCTAAGCGGCGAGGAGACTCTGGCTCAGGTCTACCGCGAAATCGCGCATCCCAAGCTGCAGAACTTGAAAAAAGCGGCCATCACGATCTTCGTTTTTAGCGCGATTTTCACTTCAGCGGTTTCGTTTCTCGCTTACGCCCTAATCGACGACACGCACCGCCCGGCATACCAGGACAACCTGATAAGCGGGATCGCCATGCAGTTGCTGGGGCCCTACGAACTCCGCCTGCTTTTCCAGGGGTTCGTGGTGCTGGTTGGGACCCTCATGCTGGCGGGCGCCTGCAACACAGCAATCATCGGCTCAAATGGCGTTCTCAATCGCTTGTCTGAGGATGGCGTTCTCCCCGACTGGTTTCGGCAACCCCATCGGAAATACGGCACCACGTACCGTCTGCTGAATGTCATTGTTCTCCTGCAGATTTTCGCCATCATGGTCAGCCGCGGCGATGTTTTTCTGCTCGGCGAGGCATACGCGTTTGGCGTCATATGGAGCTTTTCGATGAACGCCGTATCGACGCTCATCCTCAGGTTCAAGCGTCCAGACGACCGCGAATGGAAGGTCCCACTCAACTTCAGGGTCGGGCGTCGGGAGATTCCCGTAGGACTGTCCCTAATCGCCCTGGTCCTGGTCTCGACGGCGATCGCAAACCTGTTCACCAAGCAGGTCGCCACCCTTTCGGGTCTTGCTTTCACGACCGTTCTTTACTTGTCTTGCGTGGTTTCAGAGCGTATCACGCGCAGCAGAAAGCTCAGCAGCAGAGAGCTGGAGCTTTTTATTCTCGAGAACCGCACCACCATCTCGGCAGCTGATGTCAATATCCGGCCGGGCGGCGTACTTGTGGCTGTTCGAGATTACCGGTCTCTTCATCCCTTCCGAAAAGTCCTGGAGAAGACCAACGTTAAACGTCAGGACATCGTCGCCCTGACAGTGAGGCGGGTAATTGCCGTCAATCCCAGTCAGCACGGCTTGGCCACAGATCAGCTGTTTACCGACTACGAACGACTTCTCTTCACAAAAGTCGTTGAAACGGCCGAGCGTGCCGGAAAGAAAGTCGAGCTGCTGGTGGTCCCAGGGAACCACCCGTTCACTGTCATGGTGGATACTGCCCTGCGTCTGAAGGTCGCCAAAATCGTCGCCGGCGTGTCGCACAAGATGAGCATCGACGAGTGCGCCCGGCGCATGGGCGAAGCCTGGGAGAGCGCCGGGCCGCCCGGGCGGGGCCTGACCCTCGAACTGGTCGCGCGTGATGGCCGCTCTTTCTTCTTTGACATCGGACCTCATCCGCCCCGGCTGTGGCCAGAAGACATCGACCGCGTTCACCGGCTGTGGCTGAAGCTCACCCGGGAGAAGTACGGGGCCCGCCTCCACCATCGGGACGTTGTCGGTGTCGCTTTAAAGCGCCTGGAGAAGGATCTTGAATCGACGCGCAAGAAAGAGGTTCTCAGTGACTTTGAAAGCGAGGTCAACGCGCCGACACCACCCAATCGTCCTGTGAAACTGATCGACACGAAAGAGCCGACCGTGAAGCCGGAACGGGCAGAATGAGGAGCTCAACCGAGCCGGGCAAAATCCGCGCCCCGGAAAAAAGAGGACATTCGTGAAGAGTAAGGTTAGGGCTTCACAGAGCAGGCTTTTCAAAGAGAGGGATGAAGCTCCACAAATTCCACCTCGACCGTGAAGATCTTTCCCGGCTCAACCCGGCACTGAACAGCCTTGCCACCAGCGACAAACAGGTCTTTCCCCGGTTCCTCGTTCAGTGTGACCTCTCTCGCTCGCCCTACCTGGTGGTGGAAGATCAGGCGACCATTGACGGGTTGAGCAGTCGGATTGAACAGGCGCACAATACACGTGGCCCTATCTTCAGCTCGCTTCAGTGCGCTCAAAACCAGCGCTTCGGGCTCCAAATTGAAGAAGGAAGCTTCCTCCGGCAGATCTCCGGCGTGGGCCGCCGTCTGCACGATCTGCAGCGGGACACTGAAGCGGCGCGCTACTTGGTAGACTTGACCGCTCCTCCAGTCTCCTAGGTGAAAATAGACGCCGTACTTGAATTCGTGCTCGCCGGGACTCTGCCCGCCTTTCTGTTCGGGAAACGAACCCGAGACTCGAAACTCGGTGCAAATCTCATTTCGGACCGCACGGAGGAGAGTCACCGCCAGCGTCCGCCGGGAATCCTGGAGAACCTCGTACTCGACCAGCCCGTCATTGACGAGTGCAAAACCTGATTCCCCGTCCGTCAGATCGACGAAAGACTGCTGCGGGTGAGTCCACATTTCCGGCCACAGACCGTTGATCGGATGCAAGGTTGGATCAACGGGCCGGCGATCAACGGTAAAGTGTCCCTCAGCGTCCGAAAACTGAGACTCGAGGTCGGTCGGAAACAGGACCCGAAGGCGATGGTCCTCGGCCGTGTTCGTGAAGGTGGTATGGAAAGACAGGAAAGGCCCCTGCCGATCCAGAGTGACAGCCGAACGAATTGTGAGATCTGTCTCCTCCCCGCTCCGCCGGTCGGCGTCCTTTTCCGCTCGCTTGGGCAGCCGCAGTTTGATTTCGGTCACGATCGTCGCTCGCAAAGAACCGACCTTCTCGGTCCAGACCCGGGCAGGCAGCCCTCGTGTCGAAAAGACCCGATCATGACCGGGCTTTCTCCTCACCCAGTAGTCACCCGTGTCGCCGCCGTCTTCGAAGTAGTGAAGTCCTCGGTGAAGCCGGCCGGTCATCTTGTTAAGTATGTTTAGAGTACCGTCCGACTGGACCTCAACGCGCAGGTGTTCGTTTTCAAGCTGATTGGCGGCGACCATGACACTTCTTGTCGAAGTCTCCTCGGGGACCGGCCAATAAACAACGTGCGCCGGCTGCGTCCGCCGCGGCGAAACTCGAAACACCCTGTAGCCGCACGACGGCACCTCGACTGGGCCCAAGTAAATCTCATGTCGGTCTACATGGAACGGCCAGGGGCGACTGTTGGGCTGGTGCACTGGAACTACCCGTCTCTCGCGCGATATCTTCTGCAGGGGCAGGATGGCCCCGTGCGGGTCCACCACGTCAAAATCGACAACCTCCCACTCGGTCGGAATATCCACCCAGGCGTGCAGGATTTCCGTGCGCGCGAAGGGAAGCGCGTTGAATGCGAGAAGCAGCACGTCACGCGGGTCGAAGCGGCTAAGATCCGCACGGCGGGTGATCTCCTGCAGAGCCGCGTCAGCGACCATCTCGCCAATCTCGACCACCTGGTTTAAACGCCAGACTTCGTCGTCGGCCGTTCGGTCCTGGGTCACTCCGTTGATGGAATCGTGCGCCTGGGCCTGGAGCAGGTATCGCCACGCCTGGTCGAGAAAAGCTTTGGGATAGGGAACTCCGGCCAGCCAGGCCACGACCGCCCATGGCTCGCTGATCCGAATGAGCATGTCTTGGGCACGTCGGTTCAGCCGCTTGATGCGCGGCCGTACCGCCAAGGCATTGGCGGAAGTCGCCTCGGGAGGACCGTCCCGCAGTTCCCCGCAGATTGTGCGCAGGCTGCTGGTGTCCAGTTTTTCACGCAGAGCTTGGACATACAGCGGAAGAGAACTGTGTTTGAGCCGTCGCTTGCCCGACCTGGTGTTCGCTTCTTCAATGATGCGCAGGACCAAAGGCTCCGGCACAGTCAGGTCGGAACCATCACCTAAGAACCGTTCGGATGGAACCAGTGTCTGGCGGGTCGAGTGCCATGCCGCGTCAACTCCGGGACCGACTCTTGCCGGACTGTAACCCGTGGAGGCCTCGAGTCGCCGATAATCGTGCCAGCGACCAGCCTTGTCGGCGCGATGAAAAGGTACCCCTCCGTTCTCCCACTCGAAGCGCCAGTCGTTCAAGTAGTCACGGTCAAAAAGGACCGGCAGCGTGACGTTGAAGAAGAAATTGGCCCGACCGTAGTCGCCGAAACGGGAGGCCAGAAGGGTGGTCCCGTCCGGCGATCTCCACCAGAACTCGCTCTCCGGAATCCGATCCGGATTGACGCCCTTGCCTATAAGAAGCGTGTCAATTCCGAACCCGGCGTAGATCTGGGGCAACTGCGCTGTCTGTCCCCACCCGAAGTTGGTAAGCCCGATACGCATGCATCGGCCGAAAATCTCCGCCAACCGCACTCCCTTGAGGAGGTTTCGAACCAGGCACTCGCCGTCAACCGGGAACTCGTCCGGCAGGGTGTACCAAGGACCAATATCGATCCGTCCCCCCGCGATCAGGCGCTGCAAACGCTCTCGATTCTCGGGGCGTATCTCCAGGTAGTCTTCGACCACGACGGTCTGTCCGTCCAGCAAGTAACCGGCGTAACCCGGTTCCCGCTCCAGAAGGTCGAGCAGCCCGTCCATCATTTGGACAAGCAAGTGGCGGTACGTCCAGAGCGGGTAGCGCCATTCCCGGTCCCAGTGGGTCAGCGAGATCACGTGACCCGTTTCGATCTGATCATCGTCTTTCATGATCACCCCCGCCCAGCGCCGGCTCGTCACAGGGCCCGTGCCACATCTTCGCCTCGTCCTGCCACCATCCCGAACTGGCAGGCTCCAGGGGGTTCTTTTCCCAGCCGGCTCGGACTCGCTCAATGGTCTCTTCCCATGACTTCAGCCCGGACAGTGCGTCAGGTGCTGTCACGTTGAAGGCACCGACCGCGCAGGCGTATCTGAGGCAGGATTCCAGCTTGTGGCCCCGAAGGAAGGCACTCAGGAAACCGGCAATTGCGGAATCGCCCGACCCGGTAGCCCCGGCGTAGTTCATCACGTGAAAGCTCGGCTCCCAGACTTCGCGATTGGCCCATCTGCCCAAGTCCCCTCCCGGCCTCGCCCTTCCTATTGACTGGAGAGTAGTTCGGCCGGCCGTCCTCAGATAGAATCCCCGCTCTCCACACTTGAGACCCACGATCCGGCCCCCCATGTTCAGCAGAATACTGCTCAGTCGCGAGAGGTCATCGCCGGTGACAAGGCTGAGCATGTCGTGCGAACAAGATGAGTGGTAGGCATCGTAACGATCCCGCTCCAGCATGAAAAGTGTTTCCTCCACGCTCGGCAAAAAGATATCCACGTAAGGGAGGACATCGGACAAGACTCGTCTCCAGTTCACGGTACCCGAACTGGAATCAGGATCCGGCATGGACATGTCCAGGGAAGTCGTAGTTCCGGTTGCCTTAACCCGCCGGAAGATCTCGACCAGTTCCCGGCCGTCTTCCGCAAAGATGGCGGACATCAGGGGTGGGTAGCCGAAATGGAAAAGATCAGCCTTGGCCACGACATCGTAAGGAATGTCAGAGGCGCGAAATGTGTTGTTGGCACCGGGGCAGTGCAGGAACATCCGATCCAGACCCGGCGGGCTCAGGGCGACGGTATAAGAGGAAGCTTCGCCGGGGACCGCCAGCATGCCCTCGCCGGCGCCGCGCCTTTGGAGCAGTGAAACGATCAGATCCCCGAAGCAATCGTCTCCCACTTTGCCCATGAGGCTAGCTGGGACGCCGAGGGTTACCAGGGCGAGCCCGGTGTTGGAGACGGGGCCGCCCGTAGAGAGGACCGCGGATCCCACCTGCATCAGCTTGCCGGGCCGCAAAAAATCTGCGGCGGAGGTGATCACTCCTCCAAGGTCGGGAATGATATCGAGGCAGATGTGGCCGGCGACCACGACTCGACGTTCAGCAATCTCCTGGAACTGGGTCATCAGGTTCGACTCCCCCTCAATGCCAAGGCTGTCTTTGATTGTGATCACATTGTATCTCTGATGTCGACGCAAAGTGTACCGAACGGTTTGGCCAAGAGTCAATCTGATTGTGTCCGAGGTGTCTACCCGAGCAGGTTCATGCGACGCCTGGAACGGATAAATCCAGCATGCGCGGTTCTGGTCTCCGTTCTGATGTTTGTGCTCCTGAGCAGCGTTCGGACATAAGGCATGATCAAAGGCTCAGGGATGGTCGCCCGCCTACAGGTCGCCGTAATCGATGGCGACGGGGGCATTGGTTGCGGCCGATCGTTCCACCGCCGAGATGATCAAATCGACGGTGCAACCGTCGACGACGTCAGGATGTCCCTGTTCGCGTGTTTGGAGCCAGCCGTCAATCTGCTGGACCTGCACGTGGAAAGGGTTCACGGGCTGGAATCGGTATTCGATCGCGCGGCAAGTGGAGTTCTCATAATGGACGAGCAGGGCGGGATTGGTGTCCGGCTTGTTCCAGGTGACGGTGTGGATCCGCAGTCGGCCTTCCGTTCCCGTGATTTCAATGAACTCATCAAGCCCGGTTTTCTCGTAGCCCAGGCCGGGTAGATTGTGAGCGACGGCCTCGAACACCACCGTAAGGGAACCGGAGACCGGGAGCAAGCACGTGACTTTGCGGTCAAGTTGAGAACCCGGGAGACAGTCCAGGCTGGCCCACGCGCCGCTGGGCCTCCCGAGCAGGAAACAGACAAGGTCCAGCATGTGACTTCCGCCGCATTTCAAAATCCCCCCGCCGTAGTTGTCCAAAATCCACTGGTATTGCGAAAGATCGCCTGGAGCGAAAAAGTTCGTTCCCCACGGCTGAAAAGTCCGGACGTGGGCGCTGAAAAGGGTCCCGAGGGAAGGCATTAGTTCCTTGGCCTTCTGGACTGCCGGGAAAAAGCGCTTCATATAAGCTGTGAAGAAAAGGCTGTTTCCTCCTCTGACCGCGCGGACGATCTCCATCGCTTCAACGCCGCTATTGGCAAGCGTCTTTTCGCAAACGACATCCTTGCCGGCGGCAATAGCTTCCAGGCAAATCTCCTTGTGAAACCGTGTAGGCGTAAGGACTTCCACAACCGAGACTTCAGGATCAGCGATCAAGTCGCGATAGTCGGTACTGACACGGCAGCCAAACGGTGCGGCCGCAGCCCGGGCCCTTTCCAGATCGACATCCACGACATGGGCAACGCGTGCCTGTATCTTCCTGAGGCCCTCCAGGTGAAAGCGGGAGATGCTCCCGCAACCAACGATTCCGTAAACCGGCTTCATAGGCGAATTCTGCTCCTGCGCCAGCCCTGCCGTCCAGCCTTCTCTGTTGAAGCTGTCGGCGATCAGCTGATGGCTGATGCCTTGACTCAATTAAACACAAAGTACAAAACAAACATAGCAAAGGCGATTGCCCCCCACAGCCACCAAATGCGCCGAGGAGGGCGTGATTTGGCGTAAACGTAACCAAGTGCTGGCAGGCCATTGGGCTCCTGCGCGCCCTTGTTAAACAGCGACAAGGTGACCATCAGGGCGACTAAGCTGACAAAAATGTAAAACGAAAGCAACAGGTAATGGGGCCAGAAGTGAGGGCTTGGCCAGCTCAGAAACTGACACGTGCCAATCAGTAAACAGACTGCGGTCCCGATATACAGGGTCCAGATTGCGGCTCGGGAAGTAGCCTTTCGGTAGATGATGCCAACCACAAAAACCACCGCCAAGGGAGGCGCAAGGAAGGAGATCAGGGCCTGCATCAGGTTGAACAGATCCCTGCCCAACGTGCTCAGTGCGAGCGCCCATAACGACGCCAAAAGGGCCACTGCAACAGTGCTGATCCGCCCCACCCGGACGATCTGCTCCTGGGTGGCGTCGGGGTGCCACTTGTTTTGATACAGGTCCAGCGTGAATACCGTCGCGACAGAATTAAGAGCTGAATCAACCGTGC
>DAOTAI010000152.1:0-10804 GCA_035593865.1 Acidobacteriota bacterium | reverse complement strand
GGATGAAGGCAGGTTTGAGGCTGCTCTTGCAGACTACGACGAGGCGATCCGCTTGAATGTCCTCCTTCCCGAAGCGTACGCGAACAGGGCGGCGGTGAAAAACACCCTCGGCGATACCCAAGGAGCCATCGCCGACAGCACCCGCTCGCTCCAGTTAGACCCGAACCTCGCGGCATCATACCAGGCTCGCGGCTTCGCGTTTTTCGTGGAAGGAGATCTCGACAAGGCTCTCACGGATCTTGACCGGGCAATCGAACTCCAGCCGAGTTCGCCAGAGCCGTACATGACCCGGGGAATCGTTCGGCTAATTAAGGGGGATGACGAAACGGGTTTGATGGACCTGGATCGCGTCCTCCAGTTGAATCCCCGACTCGGACCAGCGCTGCGCAGTCGACTGGCTACGGCTCAATTGACACCGGACACCAAGGTGCGCGTCGAACAATGGTCCAGGCAGAGACTGAGCGGGCAGCCGACCGCTCAGCCAGCCGAGTGAGCCGCCGGGGAAGTCAATACCAGAGACAATCGACAAACCGGAGAAGACTTTATTCAAGATCCGGGGGATAGACGGTTGGGATTGTTCGATCCCGGAAACGCCGGTAGACTTTGAAGTCACTATCGACCGAGAAGACGCGGCAATCAGGGAACAACTCGCTCATCCGGACGATGCAGGCATCGGTTAAATCCATCTCCTGATCTTGATACTTTTCAAGCAACGCCCGGACCGGGCCAACCTGTTCCGCCAGATCAAAAGCCACAACAAAGTCGCCGTCCTCGACCAGGCGAGTCACGAGTGCCGGCGACAAGAAATGCGCCGCCTCGACTAAGGCGCCTTCGCAAGTGATAAACGGAGCTTTCCATTTGCTCAAGACACCGCGAGCCCAGGAACGCTCCCCGGCGTCACTGCTGTTCAGTGCGATGATGAAGCCAGCATCAGCGATCCGTGCGGTCATACTTTCGAGCTAATTTCTTCCGTAATTCCAGTTTGTACTCCTTGGCCGGAATGGGTGAACGAGGGTATTCGTCCAGATAATCCAAACATCTCGCAGGCCGCTCCGCATTCGCCGTACGCAATCGCTGAACAAAAGCCGGCACACCATGCCGCAATCCTTGCCTCATTACGTCAGCCAGTTTCAATCCTGTCGCCTCGGCGCCTCGGCGGACAGCGGCATTTATGTCTTCCTCCACAGGAATGGGCAAGATGTCGCGTTTCATAGTAAAACACTATACTTCTGGGGAGTCCTCTCCGTCAATCCGGAGAGGACTGACTCCAGGCCCGCTTAGCGCCTAAATTGACATGCCGACCCGCTAGCTCATACACTGGCTCCACATCCCTGGAGCCAATTGATTGATCGGTAAGACGCTTGTCCACTACCAGATCACCGGCCTGCTCGGCAAAGGTGGTATGGGTGAGGTTTATCGCGCCCGCGACACGAAGCTCGACCGCGACGTTGCCATCAAGCTTCTTTCCGCCGAATTCGCCTCCGACGCGGCTTTTCTCGAGCGTTTCCGTCGAGAAGCGAAGACGGTTGCCAGCCTGAATCACCCGCACATTGTGACCCTCTACTCGGTAGAGGAAGAGGCTGGCGTGCGCTTTCTCACGATGGAACTGGTCGAAGGCCAAAGCCTGGACCAGGCGCTGACGGCCGGCGGGCTTCCGCTGTCCCAGGTCCTTGATATCGGGATCGCGATCGCAGACGCTTTAGTTGCCGCAGAGGAGAAGGGCATCGTCCATCGCGATCTCAAACCGTCCAACGTGATGCTGACCCGGGACGGTCGGGTGAAAGTGCTCGACTTCGGTCTGGCCAAGCTTGTCCAGAACCCCGCAACCGACCAGTCGCTCACGCAGGATGCGTCGATCACCACCGGAAACGCTGTCATGGGGACGGTTCCATACATGTCCCCTGAGCAGCTCCGGGGACACAGCGTCGATCACCGGAGCGATATCTTCTCGTTCGGGGTGCTTCTGTATGAGATCGCAACGGGACGGCGGCCGTTTAGCGGCGCCACCAACAGCGACGTAGTGGTGTCCATTCTGCGAGACACGCCTCGGCCCGTAACGCAAATGAAGCCCGGCCTGCCGCACCAACTGGGACGCAAGAACACCAAAGAAGGATTTGATGAGTCCGACGCGTTGCTCGATCGGGTGCTGAAAATCGATCCCAATTACGCCCCAGCGTGGGGAGGGGTGGCCGCTAACTTCGCTAACAGGGCCGTTTCCGGCATGATACCTTTTCAAGAGGGGATCGCCCGCGCCCGCCAGGCCAATGCGCGTGCACTCGACATCGACCCGCACTATGCCCCGGCGTACGCCGGACTTGCCTTTGTCGCAATGTACGGGGAAGGCGATTTCGCGGCCGCGGCGAGGTACCTGGAACACGCGTTTGCCCAAGATCTGGCAAATGGGCGTGTACTCGGCAACAGTGCCACGCTGCTGAACCTCCTGGGGCGGAAGGACGAGGCGGTTGCCCTCTGGGAAGCCATCAGCATCCGCGATCCGCTGAATGTCAACGCGCTTTTTAATCTCGGTATCAGCCAACTCAACGCCGGCCGGCTCGACGAGGCCATCGCAACCTACAGGACGGTGCTGAACCTGAGCCCCGGCAACGGAGTCGCGCACTACCAAGTGGTAGTTGTGATGCTGCTCAAGGGCGAGGCGGAAGGGGCGCTCGCCGAGTTCAAGCAGGAGTCCGTTGAGGTTTTTCGCATGATCGGCCTGCCGATGGCGTACCAGGCACTTGGACGAAAGGCAGAATCCGACGCTGCTCTCGCCGAGTTGATCGCGAAGCACGGAGAGGGCGGGGCTTATAACATCGCCGGAGTCCTCGCGTTTCGCAAGGAGGCCGACCGCGCGTTCGAATTGCTCGAGAAGGAACGCAGGAGCGGCGGGACTTTTGCAGAAATAGTGGTAGACCCGCTCTTCATCAACCTGTATCACGACCCGCGCTGGATTCCCTTTCTGCGACAGATCGGGAAAGCGCCCGAGCAGCTTGCCAGGATTTCGTTTAAAGTGACGGCCCCGGGAAGCCGGGAAGAGCATTAACGCGAAGCGTCGCGCGCTACCGGCTCTGAACGCCGGCGCCATCAGCGGCAGAGAGCGCGCGGTTAAACAGATCAGGAGCGCCAATCTCCCGGGAAAATTCCTCGAAGCGGGGCTCGGGTCCCGTCCAGCGAAGTTCGTCTACCGAGGAGAAGACGGGCACATCGAGCCGCAAAGTCGCCAGGGTCCGAAACAACATGGCCGCGTCCCACGATCTAAAGAGCGAGGAGGCAAGGCGACGGGCATTGCCGATACCCCGGTGCCATTCACGCGAGTCCCGAGGAACATTCTCCAGGTGCTGATACCGGGATAGGACACTGGAGGCCGCTTTCTGGCCCCAGCCTGGAATGCCGGGAAACCCGTCAGCGCTATCGCCCAATACAGCCAGGTAGTCCGGAATAGATTCCGGTTTCACTCCAAACTTGGCTTCGACCCCGGCTTCGTCGCGCAAGATCCTGCGTCGGCGGTCAAACTGGACTACCCTGGTCCCAACGACGCACTGGGAAAGGTCCTTGTCAGGCGAGCAAATAACCACGTGACTGACGCGTTGGTCGCGGGCCGCCTGGGCCGCGGCGGAAGCCAGCGCATCGTCCGCCTCGTAGTAAACCATGGGCCAGACCGTGACGCCCATTGCCTCGAGGCCTTCCTCCAGTATGGGGAACTGCGAGAGCAAGGCTGGTGGCACACCTGCGCTGGTCTTATAGCCAGCATACAAGTCGTTTCGAAACGACTCGATGACTTTATCGGTGGCGACACCCAAGTGGGTTGCGCCGTGCTCAACCAGGTACAACACGGACTTCAACACCGCCCGAACGGCGGCGACTTCTTGTCCGTCAGCATTCTTTCCAGCAGGCACGGCATGAAAATGCCTGAAAAGCTCGTAGGTTCCATCAATCAGGAACACGTCCATTGCGTTGAGTATACGCGAATGAGAATCGTCCGGGTGTGGAGGGGCAAGAATACGTAGGCTTTGAGCTCATCTCCGATTCAGAGCCTGCAGCTATCCGCGTAATCCGCGTTATCCGCGCTATCCGCGGGTATAATCCCACGGATATCACGGAAAACGCGGATTACGCGGATCGAGCTCCGGGCTCTGCTCAAAGGGACTGTCCCCAAGCGGTCCATCTCCCCAAGCGGTCCATCTGACTCCGCCTGCAAGCCGCCACGTATCGACTGTTGGGACTGCTGTTTGCTCGCAGTTTCGCCCATACTGAAAAGAAGTGAAAGGAGTACGTCATGGCTACGTGCGAAGTCTGCGGGAACGAATATGACAAGAGTTTCGAGGTCAGAGCGGCCGGCAGGTCGCACATTTTTGACAGCTTCGAATGCGCTATTCATGCGCTGGCACCAATTTGTGACCATTGCGGCTGCAAAATCATCGGTCACGGGATCGAGGCCGACGGCGCCTTCTTCTGTTGCGCCAGCTGCGCCAAGAAGGCTGGTGTGGCCCAGGCAAGAGACAGAGTTTGAAACGACGCCTCAATACTGAAACAGGTAAGAAAACTTAACGAAAACCTGGCGCGAATCGTGGAGGAAATCGTCGCTGGTCACAAGTCCTCTTCCAGTTTGGAACGGTACCAGGGCCACATTCCGAAAATTGCTGTTGTAGCCCACATACAACGCGGTCCAGGGATTGAGCAGGTAGGTGAAGAGGAAGTCGGCATTGAAATTCTTTCGTGTGTCGAGTGCTGTCAACGCTTGGTTTGCCAGGACGGTGTCGTACTGGAGAATGACGCGCAAGGCCAGTTCGCGATTAAATTGCCAGTTCCAGTTTGAGCGGTAGATGTGGTTGTTAAAGATGCTGGCGCCGCTGGCAAGGTCGGTCAACCGGGAAAAGATGTAAGTGTTGTCATTTCGAAGGTGACGGTTGGGTCTGAGGGTCAGGGTCAATTCGGCGCTGGCGGCGCCGGCCAGTTCAGGGAAGGCGCCGGCAATCGGGGCCAGGTTGATTTCGCGGCCGAATGAATAAGAGGCCTGTAAGTTGACCTCGGGGATGTACTGCGAACTGAAATAAAAGCTATTCTCGCGGCGCGAATAGTCCCGGCTCTCGGAAAGGGTACGGAAGTCTTCGGGACGAAGCCGTTCCCGGCCAGGCTCCAAGGAGAATCCGAAGGTGGTCTGGCGATTGAACTCCCATTCCATGCCGGCCTCAACTTCCCAGTCAAGCCGAGTGCCGCGGTGATCCCAGACGGCCTCCACATCCACTTTAGGGCCCCACGAGATGAGATGGTCTCCCTCCGGCCTGAAGCGATACTGCGTTTCTTGGCGCAGGCTGCGAATGTCGATCCGATTCACGAACCCGGTATCGGTGTGAAAACCGGGACTGAAGTCCGCGTATTCCAACCTGTGAGTGAATTGTCGGCCCTCGCGTCGAATCCATGCGAGATAAGCAGGGCCAGATTTCTTCGTCCCGTCAGGAAGTTGTGTTTCGCTGGTTGCCGCCTGAAACATGGCGATCCAATTCGGGTTCAGTTTGAAACGCCCGTCCACCCCACCTACCCGGTTGTACCCTCCCTCGTACTCGCGGTCGGTGTAAATGACTCCTATCGTTGATTCCTTGAGTATGTCGCGATTGACGCGGACAACTCCGAATCCCGCGCGGGATCCGCTGAGCGGGCTGTCCGGAAGAACCGCCTTCCCGGGCGCCTGGTCGTCGGCCAACAGCGCTCCGATGGCATACGGGCCCTGCTTTCCGGTCAGGCGCAGACCGAACTGCGGATCGGCAATGCGACGACTGAAGAAAAGCGTAATCGGCGTCTCAAAGAAGTCGGCATTCTCCAGGAAAAATGGTCTTCGTTCAGGAAAGAACACCTCGAATCGACGGTTAACCGTGATTTGCGGCTGGTCTGACTCGACCTGGCTGAAGTCGGGATTCACCGTCGCGTCGAGCGCAAAACGATTGGCGATCACGAATTTGGCGTCTAGACCGATGTCAGGTTCGGCGCTCTTCTCGACGAACGTGGCCTGCTGAGGATCGCGTGTGTCGAGTGCCCGGAAAGAACGAGCAAACGCGTAGGGAATAATCTGGGTGCTTCGCCCAGGCGCAATGTCCCTGATCCCGCGCAAAGTTGCTCCCTGGTTCAGTCGTCCTTCAATCCGGGAGGTGGCGCGAGGCCAGAAGGATGATTCGTTGTTTCGCGGGATCCAACGAACAAGCACAATTCCCCATTCCTGCTCTGCAACTGCAGGAAAACGGAGGCTTTTGAAGGGGATTTTCATCCAGACCACGTAACCCCGGTCAGTAATCTGCCCCCGCGAATGCCAGAGCGCGTTAAACGACGAATCGAAGTTGCCTCCGGTATTACTTTCAATCCAGCGCCCATCCATCTGTACGCCGAGCGCGTTGCAGGTAAAGACATAGGCGCGTCGCTCGTCATGGAAAGTATCCAGAAACAGGTCAACTTTATCGTCGCCGCGGAAATTTTCCCGCGGCGTCATGCGCGCCCTGATCTGCTCTGGCTCCTCATCGAAGTTCAGGAAGACTGCATAGAAATGCGCATCATCATAGCCGAGGTAGGCTTCGGTGTGCTGGCTCACCGGTTCCCCGTCCCGAGGGAGCCGCTGCCTAAAATCGGTTAACTTCAAGAGCTGCCCTTCCATTTCAGGGCTGGGTTGCATGTCGAGGAAATCTTCGAGCGTAGGCTCCTGGGTGACCTTGGGGATGGTCACCGTCGGTCTGACAGGACCGGAATCCTGGGCGAGCGCCGGGACTGAAAGCGTGAACAGCAGCACGCTGACCGCCCGTTTCAGGAAGTGATCTCGAGCCCGATTCAACGCTGGCTTCTCCGCGTGTCCCGTCCGGAACAACTGGTTTCACGCCCTTGGAAATCCTAGCCGAGGGGCGCTCAAGGACGATACCAAATCCGTTCGTTAACGGCAACGGGTCGCGCTCTTTTGGGGCAGCCCTGATTGGACCCACGACTCAGTCCTCGAACAGATCCGACCGCGGCTTCGTGTCGGCCCAGTGGCGCAGATGCATCTGGC
The DNA here is from genome assembly GCA_035593865.1 of Acidobacteriota bacterium. Taxonomy (GTDB): domain Bacteria; phylum Acidobacteriota; class UBA6911; order RPQK01; family RPQK01; genus RPQK01. Next base: position 3,783 of record DAOTAI010000152.1, on the reverse strand, counting down.
CGCCGTGGATTTTGTCGGTCAGCGTGCTGAGGAGATCCATCGCTTGTGGCGAGAATTGCGTCGTGTGGCAGCGCAGCGACTCGCGCGCTCGCGCGACATCTTCCGCGGTGTACGGGACCCTGACCGTCAGGCGGGCATCGACGACGGGCGCGAATGGCGCAGGGAACTTCAAAGTCTGCACTTCCTGCGACTCCAGTCGTGACTTCGGCAGACCAGCGTAATACAGGCGGTCGGTGGCCTCTCCGGCCTGCACCAGCTGCGTGACGACGGCGCTCACCAGGCGGTGATCCTGATGACCGTAGCCGCCGTCAGGTCCCCACGTCACGATCGCATCCGGCTTCTCGCGCGCGATCACCTCTCGCAGCCGATCTGCCACCTTCGCCAGCACGACCGGCGAGTCGATGCCGCCGTCGGGGAACTCCAGGAGAACCGGCGGCTCAGCGCCGAGCGCCCGGCAGGCACACTTCGCCTCCTTCGCGCGCGCCGCCGCAAGCTCGGGACCCGCCGGAATCTTTGCGAACGGCGTCACGCCCTTGTCGCCGTTCGTCACGATGACGAGCACGAGGCGCGTGCCAGTGTCCCGACCGTATCTCGCCAGCAACGGGCCCGCAATCGTCTCGTCGTCGGGATGGGCGAAGACAGCCAGAAGTGTCCGAGCTGACGGCTGACTTGATTGTACCCATGCGGGACCTGCGAAACCGATTCCAGCAAGAAGAGCTCCGACTACCAACAACATTACAATCCGGATTCTGTTCATCGAGACAATCCTCTCTCCTTACCAATACGTGACGGGGGCGGACAGGGTTCAATAGTGCGAGAAATTGGCAGGACGAGGTCGTCCCGACACCCGCCCATGGTGGACGCCGCGCCTGGGCTCGCCGCGGAACGGGGCTATGGTGGAGCTGAAGGGGAGTGTCAGGCAGTCGGAAACGTTCACGAGAAGACGACCGGAGCAGGGACCAGAGCAAGGGACTGTCCGTAAGGCTGCAGCCGGCTTAGTGCCGCTTTCAGGTGGGCCTTAAATCGGTCATCTGGCGACAATTGGCCGACGGGTTAACTGCCCGGCTAAAGCCGGGACTACGAACTTCCGGGCTCGCTGCCCGTCTGAGCATGACGCCCGCAGGTTCGACCCGTCGCCAGTTTTGATGCTGTGCGCCGGGAGCGACCAACGCCGCTGCCCGGCGATGCAAAGCAGTAAATCGGCTCGGCTGAAAACCGCAATTCAGGCAAATTGCCCAGGCCCGACCGCGGTTTCGAGCCGTTCCGCTCGAGGAAACAGGATGTTGTTCTCCAGATGGATATGCTGATGCAGGTCTTTTTCGAAGCCGTCCAGAGATCGGAAGAACTCAAGGCATGTATTGCAGCCCGACCGGTCCGTCAGTAGTCCTTGCATCGTCGCCAGAAGGTGACCCGCTGAATCATGCTCGTTCATCATCATCTGAATCGGATAGCGAACCGAGCCGAAGGGCGCCGGTACCTGTTCCCCTGAACCACGGCTCGCGTTCTCGAGCTGCTCGATATACGGGAAGAGGATTCTCTCCTCTTTCGTCAAGTGATGATCCAGTTCCGCAGTCAGCTCGTCCCAATGCTCACGCACCTTGAGAAACTCCGGACGTCTTTCTCCGTGAACCTCGCAGATTTTTGTCAGTAGCGCGGTAATCCTTGGGATCTCGCGCCTGACAAAGGCATGGTGGCGAGTGACGATGTGTTGCGCAAGTTCCGACAATGAAGCGGCGGTCCAGTCCCTATCCCCTCCGGCGGGCTGAACATCGTTGATTGTCTGGAGAGCGGCGACCACTTCGTCCACCCCGAGATTTTTCTCCCGGCAGACCTCTTCCAGCGGACGCTTTCCACCACAGCAGTAGTCAATCTGAAGTCTTTCGAAAAGCCGGACGGCACCGTTCACGCTTGCGGCCAGTTCCCCGACGGTCGTGTTTCGATCGATATTCATGCAAGTCTCCTTTGCAGCTAAATTCTCCAATTCTGTTCGGTTGTTGTTTCCAGCCTAGACTTTCGAAACCGAGGGAGCGATGACTTTAGTCATACTGGCTGTCGAGAAAGGCGAAAGACTCCAACAGGACCCCCGGAGCCCTTGCCGCATCGCTCCCGGGCACCTTGGTAAAATATAGGTGGAGGAAAAGAGACGGAGGAAAAGAGACGGAAATGCGGATTAGCCCTGATCACCCGCTAGCCAGACTTTTCGGTGAACTGGTGGCAAGGCGCTTTATACGCGATGCCGGGGTTTTGGAACCGCGCATCATGGAGTACGTCGCCGATCTACTCACTGATTTCACTCACGTCGACAACCTTTACCGGATTCGCAACGCCGCCGGCCAGAGGTTGGAAGACGTGGGAGAGATGCTGATTGAGTCGGACCCCCGACTGGAAGCCGCCTCGTTTGATCGAGAGCGTGAAGTGCGCAAGCACATCGGGGACTACACCTTGTTTCTCACCGGCCTGTTTCCTGAGTATGTCGCTTCTTTGTCCCGTCGTCGGAGAGTGAGGCTGGACGCTTATATCGATTATCTGAGGGCGGGCAAAGAATCCTACCGGATTGTGTCTTCATTTGATCAGTTCGAGTACCGGGACGAGGCTCCGCTGTTCAGGAAACTCTCAGAATCGTTCGAGTCCTGCGTGTTCGGCCTGAACCTTGTGAAACGGGACCTCGAGGCGATGGCTCAGGAAGCATACGATCGCTGGAAGACGACACTGCAGTAGTCCGGTGGCCGAACGGTCGCGAATTCAGACGAGCCCTTCCAGCTCGCTGTGCCTGTGCTACGATTGCAGCTCATGGCTCGTCAAGCACCAAAGTCACTGAACAAGCTGAGCGCTATCCTGTTCGATTTTGACGGGACTTTGACCAAACCCGGCCACTTGGACTTCCCCAAAATCCGGGCAGCTCTCAAGTGTCCCGATGATGAAACAATCCTGGAGTACATCTCCCGCCTGCCGGAAGGGCCGCGCAAAGAGGCCACCTCGATTCTGGAAGGCTTTGAGATGACGGCGGCGCTCGAGGCGGTCCCGAATCGGGGTGCGGAAGAGATAATCCACTTCCTGAAATCGCGCCGCATCCCGTTCGGGATCATTACGCGCAACCGATCCTCCATGGTGATGCGCTCGCTCCAGAATTTTCGGACTGTACGGCCGGAGGACTTTTCCGTGATTCTCAGCCGGGACGATGCCTTCCTGCCAAAGCCCGAACCCGAGGGTATCATTGCGGCTGCCCGGGAAATGGGGGTTCCGGTCGAAGAAGTCCTCGTGGTTGGCGACTTCCGCTATGACATCCAGGCTGGCGAGCGCGCCGGCGCCGTGACGGCTCTGCTCACTAACGGCGATTCCAGCGAAAACGAACACTGCCAGCCTGACTTTCTACTCTCCGATCTTGCCGAGCTTGAGGGATTAGTGCGCAGGTTCTTCCCATTACCTGCCGGAAAGTTGCCCAATGATCAGCTCGAGGCATTGATCAGCGACATCCGCCCCGGTGACAGCACGGTTTTGGTTGGACCCAACGTCGGTCAGGACGCGGCGGCGGTTCTTTTTCCTCCTTCCGAGAATGTCCTGATCCTAAAGTCTGACCCGATTACCTTCGCCACCCAAGAAGCGGCATACTACGCAGTGACAGTCAACGCCAACGATGTGATCGCGATGGGTGCTGTCCCTCGTTGGTTTTTGGCCAGCATTTTGCTCCCACTCGGTTCGACGGCCGAGCAGGCGGCTGAACATATTCGCAAGCTCCAGGCGACCTGTGCCGCCCTAGGGATAGCACTCTGCGGAGGACACACC
>DAOTAI010000151.1:0-10871 GCA_035593865.1 Acidobacteriota bacterium | reverse complement strand
GCTTCGTGAACGGTGATGCCGGCGGCGACGATTGTGGCCTTGTCCTGGCTGCTCGACTTCAACACCTTGCTTCCTCCGACCCGGAACGGCTCGTCTCCATTATAGAGAACGGGAGTCTTGGGTCGGGAAGTACGGATGTATACAATCCCGGGCGTCTGGGCGGCGAGTTCGACCATTCGCTCTGCCGATACGCCGTCGGAGGGATAGAGCACCGTAGACCCGGCAATCGGGCGCATCATGGCGATATCTTCGAGTCCCATTTGTGAAGGTCCGTCTTCCCCGATCGATACGCCGGCATGGGACCCGCAGAGCTTCAGCTCTACCTGTCCGATTCCTGCCATGCGAATGAAGTCATATGCACGAGCGAAGAAGCAGGCGAACGTGGAGCAGAAGGGAATCTTCCCCAGCGCTCCAAGGCCAGCCGCGGCGCCGACCATGTTCTGTTCGGCTATGAAGCATTCCACGAACCGATCGGGAAATTCCTTCATGAATCGTTCGGAATAGGTAGAGTTCTTGACGTCTCCGTCAAGCGCGACCACCGATTTCATGGAAGCGCCGAGTTTCTTCAGGGCGTTGCCATAAGCTTCCCGCGTGGCCACCTGAGATCCGACAGGATAATCCGGTGGGGCCGGCAACGGTGCGGGCGATGGCTGCGGAAGCTGGCTTTTCGGTGCAGGGGCGACCGTCAAAGGTTCCTCGAGGTCGAAGTTGTTTCCGAGTTCCGCGAGCGCCTTGTCAAGTTCTTCGCCTTTCTTGAGCGGCTTGCCGTGCCAACCGTTCACGTCTTCCAGGAACGAGACCCCTTTGCCCTTTATGGTACGGGCGATGATGACGGTGGGCTGACCAACAGTAACTTTTGCCGTATTCAGCGCCGCGTCGATCTGTTCCAGGTTGTGACCGTCGATTACCAGGGTTTTCCAGCCATGTGCCTGGAAGCGCGCCTCGTAGTGGTTTAGTTCGTGGCCGTACATCGTGGACTGACTCTGACCCAGCCGGTTCACGTCGACAATGGCCGTCAAGTTGTCCGTACGGTAATAGGCGGCCAGGGCGGCAGCTTCCCAGACAGCACCTTCCGCGACTTCGCCGTCTCCGAGCAGCACGTATACGCGAGCGCCGGTCTGATCCAGTCTGGCTGCCAGGGCCATCCCCAAGCCGATCGACAAACCCTGCCCCAGTGAGCCCGTCGCCGCACCAGCCCAGCGAGACCGGAAGGTTGGGTGACCTTCCAGTTCGCTGTCTATACGGCGAAGAGTCAACAACCGGTCCACCGGGTAGGCACCCGCTTCCGCCCAGGCGGCCCACATGACCGGCGCGGCATGGCCCTTGGACAGAATGAAACGATCGTTGTAGATGTTTTGCGGCGTCGAAACATCAAAACGCAGGTGATTGAAAAACAGCGTGGCCACAATATCCGCGCACGAACAGCACGAAGTAGGATGGCCTGAAGCCGCTTCCGAGGTGGAAATCAAGGAATGGCGTCGCAGCCGTTGAGCCATGGTGTGAAGAGAACGCAGCCGGCTCGGCGTAAGTCGGGAATTTTGAACGGTTGTGTGTTGATCCATGTTTGTAACTCTCGTCGCTTAAGTTTCGGTTAATACTGCGTATACTACGATTTCCTCAAAGCGAGACTATTTTGCCATGGACGGGGAAGGATAACTACCCCTAACGTCTTGGCGCTACGAATCCCAACAGAGCAGCCCGCCTGTCATCCGCGTAATCCGCGTAATCCGTACTATCCGCGGGTATGCCCCCACGGATGGTACGGATGACACGGATTACGCGGATGACACGCTCCAGGGGCACGGGCAAGGATATGACCGCGGCGCGGGCCCGCTTGCGGTGCTGCACCTTGGTACCATAACATGGTCAGGAACCGAAGGGCAGGGACAGGTATCGTGCTTTTGACTGATAGCTACGGCAGGCGCATGAGTGACTTGAGGATCTCCATAACGGATCGCTGCAATTTCAGATGTTTTTATTGTAAATCTGCGATTTTCTCGGCCGGCAAGGAGAGATCGGAGATATTGACCTTTGAGGAAATCCTGAGACTGGCACGAATCTTCCTCAGTTTGGGAATTGCTAAAATCCGCATTACCGGTGGAGAACCGATGGTCAGGCGCGGTGTTGACCGTTTGGTACGCGATCTCAAGCGATTGCCGGGGCTTCAGGATCTGGCCTTGACGACCAACGGTTTCAACTTGGAGGAGAAAGCCGCGCTGCTTAAGGCCAACGGTTTGGATCGAGTCACCGTTTCTCTCGATTCTCTCAATGCCGACCGCTTTGCAGCTATCACCAGAAGCGGCGATCTGGACAAGGTGATCAGGGGGATTCGCGCCGCAAAAGAAGTGGGGCTCGAGCCGCTGAAAGTAAACTGCGTTCTGGTACGTGGAGTCAACGATGATGAGATCATCCCCTTCGCCGAATTTGCACGTCAGGAGCGAGTGAGTGTGCGCTTCATCGAGTTCATGCCTTTGGATGAGCAGGGCCAGTGGAGTCGAGACAAGGTAGTGCCAGGCCATGAGGTATTGGCACGATTGCGTGAGCGTTACCGGTTCGTACCCTTGGGAAGGGCTAATCGCCACGCGACCTCAGCCGACTACCGGTTTGCCGATTCCGACGGAAGCATCGGGCTGATCATGCCGGTTTCAGCTCCTTTTTGCGGCCAGTGCAGTCGCATCCGACTGACCGCGGATGGTAAGATCAGAACCTGCCTGTTTTCAGTGGTTGAGCATGACGTGCGCGCCGTTCTTCGATCGGGGGCAGACGATTCGGCCGTAATTAAGTTTATAGCGACTGTTGTCCAGAAAAAGGAGCGAGGTCACGGAATCAATGAACCGGGTTTCGTGCCGCCTCCGCGGAGCATGTCGTTTATTGGCGGTTAAGCTATCGAGAGAAGGGTTTCAGCGAAGATGGGTCAGACCTGTATTTTACCCCAGAGCTATTTGGGTACAGACCGGGCCGAGATGGCCAGTCGAATTGCCCAGGCCAAACAACGGCTTGGGAAACGGCTGGTGATCCTTGGGCACCATTATCAGCGGGACGATGTCATCGAGCACGCCGACTTCACAGGCGATTCCTTCAAACTCTCCCAACTCGCTGCCGCCCACCCGGAAGCCGATTACATTGTCTTTTGCGGTGTACACTTCATGGCAGAAAGCGCCGACGTTCTCAGCGCTCCTCATCAGAAGGTGATCCTGCCTGACTTGGCGGCGGGCTGCAGCATGGCGGACATGGCCGAGATTGACCAGCTCGAGCAAGCCTGGAGCGAACTCGAAGAGGCCTTTGGCGGAACTCCCCCGGTTATCCCCATTACCTACATGAACTCCAGCGCAGCCATAAAAGCCTTCTGTGGTGAGAGGGGCGGCGCCGTTTGTACTTCTTCCAACGCCCAGGCGGTTTTTGCCTGGGCCTTCAACCAGCAAGAGAAAATCCTGTTTTTGCCTGATCAACACCTGGGCCGAAATACCGGATACGCAATGGGCATCCCTCTTGAGTCAATGCCCGTCTGGGACCCCTATCGCCCCATGGGAGGAAACAGCCTGTCGGCGATTCAGTCCGCCAAAGTCTTTTTGTGGAAGGGGCATTGCAGCGTCCACCAGAGGTTTACCCCGGAAATGGTGGACACAGTGCGCAGTAGATACCCCGGTATTCAGGTAATCGTTCATCCGGAGTGCACTTTTGAGGTCGTACAAAAGGCAGACGCAACGGGCTCAACCGAAAAGATTCTTAAAGTAGTTCGTGAAGCTCCGACCGGAACCTCCTGGGCCGTGGGAACCGAACTTCACCTGGTCGGCCGCCTCGCAGAAGAATCGGCAAAAGCCGGGAAGTTTGTCATCTCGCTCGAGGAGCACGGATGCCTCTGCAGCACGATGTTCAGGATCTCACCTGCGCACCTGCTCGCTTCTTTGGAAAATCTGGTGGAAGGCCGCGTCGTGAACCAGATATCTGTCCCTGCGGAAACCGCCCACTGGACCCGCGTAGCGCTTGATCGGATGCTGACAATAAAGTAAGCCGGCCCTCCGCTTCTCCTGCTCTGCCGTACCGGGCTAGAATGGGCTCTATTGCATTTCTTTTTATGAGCGCTACAGAACGTTTCACTCCCGAAAAGGGACAGAACGAGCCCACGGGGCACGTGCTTGACGAGATGACGTTCGCCGATCTGCCCGAAGTGCTGGCCATCGAGCGCGCCAGTTTCTCGGATCCCTGGCCAGAATCGGCTTTTATGCAGGGGTTGTCCTGTACTACCTGCTATTCCCGTGTCTCCCGAACAGATGGGCATATAAGCGGATATTTGATTGCTTACTTGAATGGCCCTGAACTTCACATCGCCAATATTGCCGTTAGTCCAGCCTTCCGACGCCAGGGCGTGGCCAAGAAACTCCTCGGGGATGCCCTTCATAACAGCAACTTGGGCTGTACTCGTGCGGTACTCGATGTCCGCGAATCCAACTACTCCGCCATCAATCTTTACCTCGGTCTGGGGTTTACGCTGGCCGGCAGGCGCCCTCGCTACTACCGTCGGCCCGTTGAGGATGCGCTGGTGATGAGAAAAGAACTTTAGAGCCCAAAACCATGGCACTGAAGACTTACCATGAAAAACGAAATTTCGAGCGCACTCCCGAACCGAAAGGTACAGAGCGAAAAAAAGCCGGCTACTCCTTTGTCGTTCAGAAACACGCTGCCACTCGGCTGCATTACGATTTTCGGCTGGAGCTGGACGGGGTTCTGAAGAGCTGGGCCGTACCTAAAGGACCCAGCTACGATACGCGCGAAAAGCGGCTGGCGGTTCATGTCGAAGATCACCCGGTCGACTACGGTTCCTTCGAAGGTATCATCCCGGAGGGTGAATACGGCGGCGGTACCGTAATGATCTGGGACCGCGGCAACTGGATTCCGCTCGACAAGGATCCCGTGGAGAGCTACCGCAAGGGGGTTATGAAGTTCCGCCTCGAAGGCCAGAAACTCCGTGGCGCCTGGACCCTGGTTCGGATGAAACCTCGACCCGGCGAGGAAGACAAAAAGGAGAACTGGCTTCTCATCAAGGAGCGGGACGAATTCACTCGCCCGCTGTCCGAGTTCGATGTCGAGAAGGAGTTTCCGAACAGCGTCGTCAGCGGCAGAAGCATGGAAGAGATAGCGAAAGCTCAGGACGATGTCTGGCACTCCGAACTGACAGACTTGAGCGAAGAGTTGAAGAAATTATCGGGTGCCCGCCAAACGGATCTTCCTGATTTTATCCAACCACAGTTGGCGACCCTTGTGGAACAGGTCCCAAAGAGCGGCAAGTGGTTTTTTGAAATCAAACTTGACGGATACCGGGAACTTTGTCGAATCGACAACCGAGAAGTGCGATTCATTAGCCGAACCGGCAAAAACTGGACAGATAAGTTCGCCTCGCTGATAGGTCAAGTGAGGCAACTGCCGGTCGAGACGGCGCTGCTTGACGGGGAAGTCGTCGTTTTGAAGCCGGACGGGACCACCAGTTTTCAGGCGCTTCAGAACGCGCTCTCCGGGGATCACCAGGCCAGGCTCACATACTATGTATTCGATGTGCTCTACCTGGACGGATTCGATCTCAGGAACGTGCCCCTGGCTGATCGGAAAATGGTTTTGGAGCGTCTACTGGAGCATCTGCCTCCGGGTAGCGCGGTACGCATATTGGACCACTTTGAAGGGTCCGGGGATGTTTTCTTCCGCGAGGCGTGCCGGCACGCGCTTGAAGGAATCGTTTGCAAGCGCGCGGACCGGCCGTACCTCTCGGGGCGAGGCCGTGACTGGCTCAAGGTCAAGTGCCTGAAGAAGCAGGAATTTGTGGTTGTCGGCTTCACCGATCCCGCAGGCGGCCGGAAAGGTCTTGGTGCTTTGCTGCTTGCAGTAAATGACGAAGACCAAGGGCTCGTGTTCGCCGGTAAGGTAGGCACAGGTTTCACAGAGCGTTCTTTGCGAGACCTTCGAAAGCGACTCGACTCCCTGGAAGTCGATAAACCGGCCGTTTCGAATCCGCCCAAGGGAGCAGCCCTGAAAGGTGTTCACTGGGTCCAACCGAAACTGGTCGCCGAGGTAGCGTTTTCAGAGTGGACAGAGGACGGACAACTGCGCCATCCCTCGTTTCAGGGACTTCGAGAGGACAAGGATCCCAGTGAAGTCCGCCGGGAACAAGCCGGGAAAGCCGTTGAAAACACGGACAGCTCGTCAATTGGTGCCAAATCCGCCGGGGAAAAGCATCCCACGGAGTCGAAGGACAAACCCGCCAAGAAGACCAAGTTCGCCGGCGTGACGCTGACTCACCCGGACCGCCTCCTGTATCCCGAGTCGGGGATAAAGAAAAGGGACGTGGCCGAGTATTACGAGGCCGTCTCCGACCGCATTCTTCCCCATCTTAAGGATCGCCCCCTCACCCTGATTCGCTGTCCGGACACCTGGGCCGATGATTGCTTCTACCAGAAACATCTGGACAAGAAGTCTCGAGCACCGGTTATTCCTGTTCCGATTGTCGAAGATGGCGAAGAGAAACACTACATGGCCATTAATTCCTTGCGCGGGTTGATGCATTTCGTCCAGATGGGGGTTCTCGAGTTTCATCCCTGGGGTGCCAGGATCGATAACCTGGATCGGCCTGACCGAATGATATTCGACCTCGATCCTGATCCGTCGCTTTCCTGGGAGAAGACAACCGAGTTGGCGCACCTGGTTCGCGAACTGTTGAACATGCTGGGACTCCGATCTTTTGCCAAGACCACCGGTGGGAAGGGTTTGCACGTGGTTGTGCCGCTCGAGAGACGGCATAGTTGGGACGAGGTGAAGCAGTTCTCAAAAGCGGTTGTCGACCACCTGGTGGGACTTCAGCCGAAAATCTACACCGCCAAGGTTGCGAAAGCAGGGCGTGAGGGCAAGATCTACCTCGATTATCTTCGTAACAACAAAGGTTCCCACGCGGTTGCCGCGTACTCGACTCGCGCCAAGTCAGGCGCGCCTGTTTCCGTCCCTATATCCTGGGATGAGGTGTCGTCGGGAGTTCGGTCGGATGCTTTCAATCTGAAAAACGTAATCGAGCGGCTCCAAAATCTCCGGGAAGATCCCTGGAAGGACTTCGAGAAGACTCGCCAGTCCATTACGGAGGATATGAAACGCCGGCTTAAGAACAAGAAGTGAGCGTTTCGGTTCGTAGTCCCACCTTCAGGGTCTTATTCCGTGGGTTGGGGTTCCATTGTTGGAGACGGGATTCCGGGCGCTACTCGAAGGTTGTTTCGGACCGTCTCAACGCCTTCGACCTCTTTGGCCAATTTCTCCGCCAGGATTTTTTCCGCATTGGATCGAACCTGCCCCTCCAGGATGACGATCCGATCGCTTGATCTCACGTTGATCGGGTCGAGGTCAAACGCGCCTGAGGAATAAAGCTCAAATTCCACTCGTTTGGCCAGATCGTCGGCGGTCTGGTCGCCCTGCTGCGCCTCTCTCCTGACCGCAGGCTGGCGTTCATAATCGCCGCTGCCGCGTTGCACCGTTGCCTGCTCGGAGTCAACGACCGAAAGCTGGTTGTTCACATTTGTGACTCCTTCGGTATCGCGTGCGATTTGCTCAGCGAGTCGTCGAGCCTCCTGCGAGGGCACTTGGCCTCGCAAAGTCACGACTCCATCACGGCTATCGACGTTTATGTCAGAGGCTGACAGATTCTTGGACAGGGCGAGCGCGGTTTTGACCTTCGAGGTGGTCACTGCGTTCCGGGATGCGTCCTTGACCGTATCCCACGCCTCTCTGGCCTGAGTGCTCTCTATACGGGCCATCTCGCCGGTTCGATAGTAGAAGAGATAGAATACCAGGCCGACCACGAGCACCAAGGCGAGCAGTATCAGCAATGCGGAGGCAATTGAACCTCGTCGCGATCGTCGCATCAGTGATTTCCTCCTGTAAGTCTTTCTTCCAGATTTGCAGCAAGTCAGATACCAGTCGGACAGAACGCGACAATTAGTTGATTTTCAAACGGATGGGTAGATCTCATTGCCGTATGCGTGAGCCAGGGCAGGGAAGAAATCCCTGGTCTCCGACGGAAAAATCGGCGTACTCATCCGTGTAATCCGTGTTATCCGTTCTATCCGTGGGTGGCCTGCCGCGGATAGAACGGATAACGCGGATTACGCGGATAAATACGCCGCTTTTTTCACAACTTCTCAAGGTTTCCGAGTTACGCGGCAGTAAATGACCCCATTACCGGACTCGAGGTCGATTCCGTAAGAAACGCCGACTTGAAAGATACCGAGGACGGCGAGCCGGCCCTCGATCCCGGCATCCCACATCCACGGCCTCACGGACGCTGATCGAGGCTGCAGGATTTTCCCGGTATCCAGAAACGGTCCCGCCGACACCGTCAGTAAGGCATTGCTGTAAATGCGTTTCTGAAGGTCAAGATTGGCGAGCAGGTATCCGCTTCCCATGGGACTGTTGCCTTTCAGCCCATTGTGGGTCCCGGCGTGGGCGCGCAAGAGCAGGTCGTTGTCGAGGTCTACTCCCAGGCGAAACAACCGGTCAAACGGAAGTTGCCCGGCTGACTTGCCGCCCCGTGCTTGGATACTGACGATCAGTTCGTCGTTTTCCTGGGCTTCCCATTCTGCCCTGATGCCTGCCTGGCCAATCGTGAAGAGCGTGGCCTGATCATGCCAGAATCGACCGAGTTCCCACCGCCCGTCGGCCGTTAATTCCAGCCGTCTTTCCGGGAAGCGTAACAGCTCGAAGTGCGTCCGCCAGCGTGAGGCGAGCACCGAACCTGAAGCGAAATCGTCGTCGGCCTGGGGGAAAGTGGCCACAAAATCTGACAAACGACGGTGTGAGACATGAACGCCGGTCGACCAGACCCAGCGATCGGTAAGTATGGAAGTGATGCCGGCCTCGGCCTCGAGGAGCCGCATTCGGAGCGGCGTGGGCTCCCTCCATGAACCCAAATTCCACTCTTCGTCCCTGGCAGAGAAGCCCAATTCGTAGACCAGCTTTGGATTACCTCCGACGGGACTGGTGAGAAACGAGGTCAGGCGGTGGTTTCCTTGTTTCCATCGCAGCGATGAGGACCAGTTGAGGGCCGACCGTCGAAGGTTACGAAGATCGACGTTCAACGTCTGAAAGGGGAGTTCCCGAGCGGCGGAAAGAATCGAACTGATCGTGGAGCCTGACAGGATCCCGGTTTTTGGTACCGCATGGATCACGAGATCGAAGCGGCCATCGGGACGGGCCGCGAGGTTGTAACGGTGACGGGAGAAGACTCCCAGGAGATCCAGTTGACGGTCGGTCAGACGAAGAGCCTGAAGACTGAGTTCAGAAGCGGGAGAGACGGCCAGTGCCCGGTTCAGTAGCACGGGCTTCAGGCAATCGTCCGGATTGAAGTTCACATCGACAAGGTAAGGTTTGTCGATCTGGTTCCAGTATTTAAGAGCGGCTTCCAGGTTGCCCTCCAGGTAGTAAACCGAACCGAGAAAATCCAGAAGGTATCGGTCGGCCGGGGTGGCGGACATTGCCCGGTGTAAAAATCGTCTTGATTCTTTGTATCGCTTCTGTTTGAAGTAAACACCGGCCAACTCGATGAGGATTTTCGACCTGTCGGCGCCCTCTTCTCGCAGGGCCATCTTCAGCTCGGTCTCCGCTTCTGTGAGGCGGCCGGTTCGGGCAAGAGCCAGGCCTCGTAGGAGCCTCACATCGGGGCCTGGGTTGGGAATGAGTCTTGAAACTTCGATCAGTCGCTCCCAATGCTCTTCATCCCGGAGGCGATCAAGCTGCTCGAGACTTGGTGTCGCGCGCACGTTTTCCTGAGCCGCTAGCGAGACCACACCAAGACAGAAAATCAGGATGCTGACAATGGCGGGACCAACGTGGCAGCGGTTAGAGCGTGCCATCGGGAACGGCCAGGAGTGTCCAGTAGTTGGTCGATTTCCATGCCTCCAGGAATTCTCGCTCGTCCATTTTGACGAGTTTCTTTCGGGCCGGGTCGTTCAGGAGAACGATCTTTTCAGGCTCGTCGAGGCCGACTACTACGACATAGTGGAGAGTTCTCTCCTTGAGCGCCACGATCAGGGGGCGGCCCTTGAGGAGGTGACGCTTAATTTCCAGAGGATCTCCTCTGAAGGCAAAAGATCTAAAGCCGTTTTGATTGAGGTACTCTTCGAGGCGGGATGCGGGGATGCCCTTATGCTCTTCCGAATAAAGAAGTCTGTAAATCACTTCCGGATCGCCGCTAGGGAGGTCCTTCCAATACCGCATCACCATAGCGAGAGCAGAGGCGCCGCAGCCGTTGGCCTTTTGGGGAAAGAAAGGCACATCCAGCCAAAAGCTCCGAACCGGCTCGTTTTCCGCCTCCTGGGCTGGTTGCGGTGCGCTTCCCGCAGTAGCAGGCGCCAGGCCCAGGATCGATGCTATGAGGATGCCTGTAAGGAAACGCATTGGTCCAGAGATAACCAGCAAGTGATTGGTTGTCAAGCCCGACGTCTGCTCCTGGCAGCCGCGGGCCTATTATCCGCGTTATCCGCGGGCATCCATTCCCGCGGATAGGACGGATACCACGGATTGCGCGGATAGTATGCGCGCCCTGTTGTGAGTGAGGAGCGCTCACGATAAAATGAAAGAAACATTCGCTCAGGTGATCAGCTAGCCATCCTTCTGTCTTTGTTTGCCTCGTAAGAGAAGAGCCCAGGAACCGAAAGGAGAAGTGTGTATGTTTAAACGCAGGCAAGGATTACATTTGATTTATCTTGTCGCTTTCCTGATGTGTGCGCCGCTTGTCAGCCCACAGTCCGGCACCAAGGGTGACGACGAGGACCAAAGAGAGTTGGTCGATGATGCGGCAGAGGTCTTAGCAGAGATCATGGAGGCCCCCGACAAGGACATTCCGG
>DAOTAI010000150.1:0-10892 GCA_035593865.1 Acidobacteriota bacterium | reverse complement strand
GGCCGTCCACCTTCCGGCACGGTACCTGGGAGGAAACGAGTGCGCTTGCCGAACGCCGACAATGGCCGGAAATGCCAGTCGACCAGTATCAGGCGGCCCTCTTTCGTCTGGAGAGACTCTTTCGCGAATATGGCGACGGATGCACCCGAGCGGACGCCGCCTGGGGTTGGCGGGCGGTGGGGGACTCGCTGCTGAAATTCGGTGAGGTTGGAAGACAGCGCCTGGAAGCCATGCGCACTCAGAAGCAAGATCGATGGCTTGCCTGGGCGGCTTACGAGGTTTTGTTCAATCCCATGGCTGTCGATCGGGTCACGCTTCTGACTGAAGAACAGGCGATTGAAAATCATCGACGTTTCGCCCCGCCCTTCCCTAGAGGGCGATGACCGCCGCCAGTACTCGGCTGAATGGGCTACTAAGAAGGGCGCTGTTGAAGGAACAGAAAAGCCAGTTTTCGGAGGGGAGACTCCGGGCAACAGCCGAGTCAACGACATCACAGAGACATGAGCGGTTTTAGCTATGGGGGCCATCCGACGGCGGGAATTAACGGGTTACGGAAGAAAGGAACACTATGAACTTGCCACGGAATTCAAGGGTGCAGGCAGACAGCTATCGGGGAGTCTTTCCGGCCATGGTTCTCCCCCTGCAGCGAGATGGTGAAATCGATTTCGAGAGTCTTCTCCGCCAGGTCGATTTCCTCTTGAGAGGTCGCGTGGATGGCTTGTGGATTAACGGCACCAGCGGCGATTTCTTTGCTCTCGATGATGACGAGCGCGCCGAGGTGATTAAAGTCGTTGTTCGCCACGTAGCCGGACGGGTGCCGGTGATCGCGCAGGTGGGAGACGCTTCAACGCGACGGGTGATCTCGCATGCCCGCAGAGCTTTGGAGGCGCGAGCCGATGCTGTATCAGTGACGCTCCCTTACTACGTTGACTACTCACAGGACGAGTTGAAGCAGCACTACCGGCGAGTGTCCGACAGTATCGGGAGACCCGTTTATCTCTATCAGCTTCCCCAGATGTCCAAAGTGTCCCTCACGGTTCCCAGCATTATTGAGCTGGCCGAAGAGGAGGTGCTGCAGGGGATCAAAGACTCATCCGGAGACATGCAATTCTTCTACCGACTCCTGCGTGAGGTCGATCGCTCTGGGGTCGGTCTCCGCTGCTTCACCGGCGTCAGCTCTCTGGTCGATGTAGCGCTGTATATGGGTGCGCATGGCCTTATGTGCATCGTGGCTAATCTGCTCCCCCATCTCTGCAAAGACGCCTATCTCCGGTCTCTGGAAGCCGATTGGGAGGGGGTGAAGGCTGTAAGCTCTCGGATCGTAGCTCTGATTGACGCGTTCCGGCTGCCTGGCCGCAATCACTGGGCGCCGACGGTCGCAGTTTACAAATGGGTTCTGTGCCGGTTGGGAGTCATCGCAACTGACATCGTCTTTGACCCACTCAAGCCGCTCACTCCCGAAGAGGAGGCTCTTCTGGCGCGAGACGCGTTACCGCTCGCCAGGGAGTTGATGGGGCCACTTGCGCTCGGCGATGACCTTTGAGGTTCCTTCTGAACTTCCTCCAAGCCTCCAGATGGAGGGTTCGCTCACTTGTCTCGACGCCAAAGCCATCGACCCAGTTCCGGGTCATTCGGCTGGGAACTTCAGATGGCGCGTCAGGACCTTGATCGCACCCTCCGTATCTTCCTCTTCAATCCGTCTGACCAGTTCACGATGTTCCGCTATAGAGCGCTCTCGAGTCTGCGTTTCGACATTCGAATACTTCACGAGTTGATCAAAAAGCCCCACGATGACTTGAGAGAAGGCTTGCAGCGTCTGGTTGCCGCACGCTTTCAAAAGACCAAGGTGAAAGTCACGATCAGCGTCGAATACTTCCTTGTCTGAAGTCGCGGCTTCCATGCGCTGGATGGTGGCTTTCAGATCAGCGACTCCCGAGGGCGTGATGCGGCGAACGACAAGCGGCATGATCGCCTGTTCAACAACGATGCGTGCCTCCTGACTGTCAGCCAGCGGCAATCCCCCAACTGCGAATTGAAATCCGACATGTTCACCGGCCACAACGGGGTCAAAAGACTTGATGATAGTGCCTCGGCGAGGCCGGCTTTCCAGCACTCCTAGCTGACATAAAACGTTCGTTGCCTCTCGAATTCTTGCCCGGGAGACCTTGAATCGCCTGGCCAGTTCGACCTCTGTCTCGAGCCGGTCTCCTGGTTTGAAGCCCTTGTGGATCAAAAAGTCCTTCAATTCGCTCAGCAATACTCGACTGTCTCTAACAGTGCGCGCGCGCCGACTGGAAGCATTTTGTGCCATTACAGGGTAAGAAGAACACATCAAACGGGTTTTATCAACAAATATTCCATATTTGTTGATCAAGCGTCGAACTTCGGGGACCGGAAACGGGCGAACTATCGATTTCCAGAGCGTTCAGATAGCTCTGCCGGGGGCTCGTAGGTGATCTCAACGATGTGACCTCTCCAATAGGTCTTCTCGCCTTCCGGCAGCAGCCATGCCACCTCCCCGTCGAGCGGTATCAGCATGCCGTCCTTCTTTTGATAGTTCCAAAAGCGACCACGCCAGGGAGTTGGGACTATTTGGTCGCCGACTACCCGCCCTCGCGCCTCGGCCCGTACGTTATCGATGAGACCTTCCTCGTCGAATTCAAAAATCAGGGTGGCCGAGACCGAGCCATCGATGAGTGTCGCTCGGGCTGAACGTTCATCGATTTCTTCCCAACGCACGCCCTGACTTGGCAGCAGGGCGGTTGGATACCACGCTGCCTCAGCCAGAAAGCGCAGGAGTTCGCCTTCGGCAATCTGGCCCGCTCCTCGCAGGTCAGCGACCGTGAACAGGCCGAGCACAGCAGCGTGAAGGACGCCTTCGCCTGCTACATAGGCGTCATGAACTCGGACTGCGAGGCCCGGTGCCATTGCCACGCGGGCGTCCCATTCAAAGCCCGGGCGCTGGGTGATAACCAGTTCGTCAGAGGTAAAGGGTTTCCAGCGCTCAGCAGAATCGCTCATGTTGAACTGGCCGTGATGTCGTATCCGAACGGCGGCGGCGATCGGAAGGCCGTCGGCAAGGGCCAGACGGAGGTAGCGCTTGACGGGTGCGGGGAGGGCTGTAAAGTCATCCGAATGTATGGAAAAAGGTCTTATAGGCCTGCGAGCCGCGTGAAGGCGCGTCCGCAAATCCTTCGTTCCAGCATTCCAGCGGAAAGCGCCCGACAAAAGTAGAATTGCCAAGCCGGCAAACAGCACCGAGACGACGATGATCGCACTCTTCAATACAAGTCCTCTGCGCTTAAGGCTGCTTGACGGCGACTTCCCGAGAGTCCTCGCGCCGCCCATCTCGCTTCTCCTGGTCCTCGATCAGGATACTGCTGATCCGATCCTTGAGCATGTCGAGGTCCCAACCGCCTTGTTCACGAATAATCGACTTTAGTATAGGATCGAATTCGGAGATTGTGTCCAGGATATCCGTCAGCAATTCGTACACTTCACGGGCCTTGGTCGCGGCCTTCGGCATCTGGACCATATCGCGAAGAATCGCACTCTCGGACCGCGAGGCGACAATCGGTTCAGGCCTGTTCTCGATGTAGACGAGAGTCCGATTTCTTGGTCCTCTGCCCTCTTCCACCGGTTCGAGGCCTGCGATCCGATCTGAACGGAAGTACTTCCCGTAACCCAATGCCACCATTAAACCGCTTTCGATTTTCATAGGGATTATCACCGCGTAGGTTTGTGGACGGCCGCCCGGGAATCCAGGAACGTGCCCTTCTGTTGACCATTATGAACCAGCCGGATAGCGTCAACAAACCTGGGGAAAGGTAGTAACAGGGATCACCTTGCCTTCGCGGCCTCCTGGTGTCGTGGCGCCGAAGCCCTCAGCGCCGGGGAAGGCAATCAGGGGTTTCTCTGTTCGGACGCGCCGCGTAGCCGCAAAGGAGGAGTACAATGCAGACGGCCAGGCAGGCGGTTGTTCTCATTGAGGAATAATAGATCGAATTGTCGCGCGCAGGCTGAAACAACTGTTAGTGTAAGCGCTAAACCGGGCGGTGCGGTATAGAATTCACCTTTCTTAGTGTTTTCGCAAAAGCAAAGAGAACCGAGGTGCGGGGCGATGAAAAAGAACATGGATCGGAGACAGTTCGTGAAAAACACTACTTTGACCGCGGCCGCAATGGGGGTACCTATGAGGGCGGGCAAGGCTGGCTGGATGGGCGCCAATGATCGCGTCAGGATTGCCATCATCGGGCTCCGCCAGCAGGGTCTGGTCAACATGCGCGATTTCTGTGCTGTTCCAGGGGTGGAAATCGCCGCCCTGTGCGATGTGGACGAGAGCCAGTTTGGGAGGCCCATCAAAGTTCTGGAGGACATGGGGAGGCCCAAGCCCAAAATCTGCGGCGATATGCGGGAAATCTTTGATGACAAGGACATCGACGCGGTCAGCATCGCTACTCCCAATCATTGGCATGCGCTCGCTACCATCTGGGCCTGCCAGGCGGGCAAGGATGTGCACGTAGAGAAGCCCGGTACTCACAACATCTTCGAGGGTCAGAAGATGATTGAAGCGGCGCGCAAATACAACCGCATCGTGCAGCATGGGACGGAGCAGAGAAGCTCTCCAGTGCAGCAGGAGGGGATTCGCCTGTTACACTCGGGCGGGATTGGTGAAGTCTATATGGCTAAAGGGATTTGTTACAAGTGGCGGGATACTATCGGCCAAACACCCGACGAGCCCGTTCCTCTCGGTGTTGATTACAACCTGTGGCTTGGTCCAGCCCCGGAACGTCCTTTTTCCCGCAATCGTTTCCATTACAACTGGCACTGGCATTGGGATTACGGCAACGGAGACATTGGTAATCAGGGTGTGCATGAAATGGACGTTGCCCGGTGGGGTTTAGGAGTGCAGTTGCCCAATCGTGTCTCATCCATGGGTGCTCATGTCATGTTTGACGATGATCAGGAGACTCCTAACGTCCAGATTGCCGTGTTCAGGTTTGATGCTAGCTCTGAAGCAAAGACCAAGATCCTGCAGTTCGAAGTGCGGCATTGGGTTACCAATCACGAGGGCCCTTTCTTCGAGGGAGCGGAGAACGAGATTGGTAATCTGTTTTACGGCTCAGAGGGTTACATGGTTATGACCGTTAGCGGTTGGCAGACCTATCTGGGTAAGAATCGGACGAAAGGCCCCGGGATGACTGGGCCCGGAAACGACCAGCATGCACTCGGCCATGCCCGCAACTTCATCGCGGCAGTCCGGAATCGTGACCTGTCGATCCTGAACGGGAGTGTCGAGGACGGACACTACACTTGTGCGCTGATCCACATGGCGAATGCTTCTTTCCGTTTGGGACGCACCCTTGATTTCGATCCAAAAACCCAGAGGTACATCGGGGATGATGAAGCCAACAAGACTCTTTCTCGCGCTTACCGTCCGCCGTTTGTGGTGCCTGACAAAGTATAGCGAGTCAAGGAGCGGCCGGACTGGTTGCCAGCACTTGTAATCGCCCTGAGTCAGGTGCTATCCGAGATGGTGAGAACCCGGTCGCGCTATCGAACGAGCCCAGTTGCGAGGCTTGAAGCGGGGGTTAGGATGGTATTCATCAAGAAAATCTTCTGGTAAACACATTCAGAGGAGGTGTGCATGCAGCAAACGAAGGGCGCAATGGGAAGAAGGCAGTTCATCGGAACCGGGCTCCTGGTTGGGGCGGCCGCATCTTCGGCCGCGGCTGCGTCGCCGTCGGCCGGCGCCACACAGGCGTCGGCTTCGAAAAAGCAGAGGATTGCCTTGGTCGGCACCGGTAGTAGAGGAACGGTGACTTGGGGGCGCGGTCTGATTCATCCGTTCAAGGATTACGTGGAGATGGTGGCGCTTTGCGACATCAATCCGAAGCGCGTGAAAGAAGCCCAGAAACAGATCGGCACTGACGCGCCCACTTACCTGGCGGCTGATTTTGATCGAATGATCCGCGAAACCAAGCCGGATACGGTTATCATCACGACGCCCGATTGTTTTCACGCCGATTATGCCGTAAGGGCCATGGAGCTGGGTGTCGATGTTGTGTGCGAGAAACCTTTGGCGACTGACGAGAAGCAGTGCCAATTGCTCCTTGATACCGAAGCGCGAACCGGCGGAAAGCTGATCACCACCTTCAACGCTCGCTTCGGCGCCTCCTCCGAGGAAATCAAGAAAATCCTTCTCTCAGGAGAGCTGGGACAAATCATAGCGGCTGATTTTCACGAATACCTGGACACCAGCCATGGGGCCGATTACTTTCGTCGATGGCACGGCAAGATGCGTTTTTCGGGCAGCTTGCTGGTCCATAAGGCATCCCACCACTTCGATCAGATGAACTGGTGGCTTGACGCCGAGCCTGAAGAGGTGCACGCATACGGTAAGGTCGCCTTCTACGGAAAGAACGGGAGTTTTCGCGGGAAGAATTGTCGCTCCTGCGCCTTTACCCAGAAATGCGATTTCTACTGGGACATTACCAAAAATGAGCGAATGAAAGCCCTGTACGTTGCTTGTGAGGATGAGGACGGATATCTCCGGGACGGCTGCGTATTCGATCAGAGCATAGACACCTATGACACCATGACGGTCCAGGTGACTTATAACAACGGGGTACTGTTGACCTACACACTGCACGCTTTTATGCCCTATGAAGGTCAGACGATAGCTTTCACCGGCGCCAAAGGCCGGCTTGACGTGCGCTGCTTCAGCCAACAACCATGGCCTGTCGAGGAGGACGCTCGCCTGCGCCTCACTTTAAATTTCAAAGGCACGCGCGAGTGGACTCTCGCCAAGCGACAGGGCGAGCACGGGGGAGCGGATGACCAGCTGAAGGAGCTTCTGTTCAGGCCCGGGCATCGCGATCCTCTGAATCGAAGGGCCGGGAGCAGGGCGGGTGTTCTTTCCAGTCTTATCGGTATTGCCGCCCGCCAGTCGATCGAAACCGGGGAAACAGTTCGAATCAAAGACCTGGTGACCTTCCCACTGCAGTGGGGATGGGCTTGACCTTAAAACGAAAAATGTGCCAAAACTTGACCCGACCCTGTACAGGCTCGTTACGAGCCGCCAGACAAACGCGCAAGTCAAAATCAGTAGTGTGCCTGTTTCTGATCCTTGCCCTCGAGGGTCATTTGTTCCTATCTCAAGGTGCAGCCGCAACTGGGAGCACGAAGAACATGCAAATTGTTTGGCAGTTGGACAATCTGACAAACGTAGGGGGCTACAAGCCGATCCTCCTTGGAGACCCACAGGTTGTTGAAGTCCAGGGAACCAGGGCGCTGGCTTTCGACGGTGTTGACGACGGCATAATTCTGAACACAAATCCTTTATCCGGTGCCCGAAACTTCACGATCGAGGTCATTTTCCGGCCCGACCCCTCGCCCAACAAGGCGCAGCGTTTCCTCCACATGCAGGCGAGCGAAGACCGCCGTGTGTTGATCGAAACACGGTTGACTGATGCGGATCAATGGTTTTTGGACACTTTCATTAAGTCAGGCATTTCCGAAAGAACGCTGCAGTCAAAGCACGTTCTTCACGCCCTCGGAAAGTGGTACCACGTCGCCTTGACTTACGACGGCCAGCGAATGAGGCATTACGTCAACGGGCAACAAGAAATGTCAGGCGAGGTGGAATACGAGCCGGTTGCCGGTGGTCAGACCTCGATTGGCTGCCGCCTAAATCAAGTCTTCTGGTTCCAAGGCGTTATTCAAAAGGTGAGGATCACGCACAAGGTTCTCAGTCCGGAAGAGTTCCTCCAGGCGCCGGAATGATCCGTTAAAGTGTGAAAAAACCGACGTCTCAGGCCTCTCAAATCTAGTCTCAAATGTAGAAGGGTGGGTTTCGAGGAGGGCGCGTCAGCGCCCGGATGAAACCCACGCCCCCGACACCTCTCAAGCGCGGGCGACGCCGGCGGTACAGCTCGCGATGTTTGTTCCATTCGTCCGTCCGAGCGGCCAATGGAACGGGTAGGTGCGAATCGTCATCTTAGTTCGGAAAGAGAGGAGAAAGCTTCATGGCACACATCCGAACTAAGGGTAACCACGCGGCTTTGGCCGATTTTGATACGACGCTGGCCTCTCGAGCGGCAATTTGGCGAGAGGCTGAATGGGGCGATATGCGCGTGGGTTACGAGACGTACCTCTCGGATTTCGATGATACGGAGCTGCTCAAGGGCCTTCCGGATGATTTGTGTCCCTGCCCCCACTGGGGATACCTGATTTCCGGGCAGATGACTGTTCGCTACCCGGATCATGAAGAGGTAATCAAGGCAGGGGAGCTCTATTACATGGCTCCCGGTCACACCATGGCCGCAGCAGCGGGCACCGTTCTCATCGAATTCAGTCCCAAGAAAGACTTCGAGAAACTGACGGAGATTGCGGAAAAGAATTTTGCACGATTGACTAAGGAGCCTTCGTAGCGTGGGTTTCGATACACCGCTGAAGCGCAGCACTCACAACCGCCGTGCTCTCCCGGCCCGCTCCCGGCTCCGGGCTTGACCGATAATCGTAAACGGCGTTGAAATACAAAGAAAGCCGGAGCCATCGAGTTTTTTGCAACTGGCTCTCAAGAAACCGAATTTCGCAGTTGGCTCTGCGGAAAAGAGTGTCCAGGCGTGCTCGCGGTCTGCGATAATCCTAAGCTATGAAATACGTTGCGTTCCTTTTTGTTTGTCTCTCCCTCCTGTTTCATCCATTGGTAGCCGCAGACCTGAAAATCGGGATTGTCGGAACCGATACCTCTCACGCACCCGCTTTTACCAGTCTGCTTAACGACGCGGCGGCGCCGGGGCACGTGCCGGGTGCCCGGGTTGTGGCCGCTTACAAGGGCGGAAGCCCGGATCTCGAGGCAAGCGCCTCGCGGGTGGAGAGGTTCGCCAGGGAACTTCAGGAAAAGTGGCAGGTTGAGATCGTGCCGGATATTCCTACGCTGTGCTCGAAGGTCGACGCTGTGCTCTTGGAAAGCGTCGATGGAAGGGTTCATTTGGAACAGGCCCGGCAGATCATCGCGGCGCGAAAGCCGATGTTCATCGACAAACCGCTTGCCTCGACCCTGGAGGATGCCCGCGAGATCGCGCGGCTGGCTCGTGAGGCAGGGGTTCCCTGGTTTACATCCTCCAGCCTGAGATTTACCGAAATCGTCACAGATCTGGCCGGACCCGGGATAACGGGCGCGGATGTCTGGGGACCAGGGCCCTTGGAGCAGCATCATCAGCTTGATCTGTCTTGGTACGCGATACATCCGATCGAAATGCTCTACACACTGCTTGGACCCGGATGTGAAGAAGTGAGCCGCATACACACCGAAGAGGCCGACGTACTGGTTGGGCGATGGAAAGACGGTCGATTGGGTGTTGTTCGTGCAATACGACCGTCGGGAGAGTACGGAGCAGTGGTTTTCCGTGGTCGGAAAGCTTTCAGGAGTTCGCCGGATGCCCGGCATGATTACCGGCCTCTGGTCGCCGAGATCGTGAAGTTCTTTCAGACCGGAAAACCTCCGGTTCCGAATGAAGAAAGCCTTGAGATCTTCGCCTTTATGGACGCCGCGCAACGCAGCAAGACCGACGGTCGCCCGGTCAGACTGGCGAAACAGTAGGACTTGGGTCTACCGCCGACACTTCTTACTGTGTCAGATAAAGTTGCGCGCCGGGACCGACGGGCAAACCGAGGAGCAACCAGACAGCGAACAACGCCGACCAGGTGATCAAGAAAACAACCGTATATGGGAGCATGGTAGCGATTACAGTCCCGATTCCCGCCTGCCGGTCGTATCGTTCGACAAACGCGACAATCAACGCGAAGTACGACATCATGGGAGAAATGATGTTGGTTACGCTGTCTCCAACGCGGTAAGCCGCCTGGACGTATTCTGGGGTGTAGCCGAGGAGCATGAACATCGGAATGAAGACGGGCGCTATGATGGCCCATTTAGCCGAAGCGCTTCCCATCGACAGATTGATGATCGCAGTCAGGAGAATGAAGGCCATCATCAGCGGAACTGGGCCGAAGCCGGTTGCCTTCAGAATTTGAGCGCCCTCGATAGCGAATATGAGCCCCAGGTTGGACCATCGGAAGTAGGCTACGAACTGGGCGGCAAAAAAGACAAGGACGACGTAGACCGCGAGTGTCTCAATTGCCTTGCTCATCCCTTGGATCACGTCCCTGTGGCTCTTGACCGTCCCGGCGGCGACGCCGAAGGCAGCCCCGACGAGCAGTCCTCCGAGAAAAATGAATGCGACGATCCCCGACAGGAAGGGCGAATGAAGAATACCGCCTGTTTCGGGGTCGCGAAGAAAGCCCCCGGACGGCACGGTGCCAAGGAGCAGTACAGCCGCGAAAGCCAAGCCTGCTCCAGTGGCTGCTACCAGGCCGCGCTTCTCCGCATGCGACAATGACGTAAGCTCTTCTGGCTTCTCGTCTCCGCTATAGTCGCCAAGCCGGGGTACCACAATCTTCTCCGTGACCCCTGTGCCGGCAATGGCAATGACGAACACCGAAGCGGCCATGAAGTAGTAGTTGCAGGCCGCGTTGACCAGGTAATCGGGGCGTATGATGCGAGCGGCCTCTTGTGACAAGCCCGCCAGCAACGGATCGATGGTTCCAAGAAAGAGGTTCGCGCTGTAGCCGCCCGAGACGCCCGCAAAGGCAGCCGCAAGTCCGGCTATCGGATGCCGTCCAACCGCCAGGAAAACCACTGCGCCCAAGGGGACCAGCAGGACATATCCCAACTCGGCCGCGGTGTTGGACAAAATACCGGTCAGTACGATTACGAACGTGAGCAGGCTGCGGGGAGCGGACAGCACAAGCAAGCGAAGAGCCGTCGCGATTAGCCCGGATTTCTCACACACTTAATGAAAAAAGGGCCGCCTTTTGTGGTATAA
>DAOTAI010000652.1:0-1729 GCA_035593865.1 Acidobacteriota bacterium | reverse complement strand
ACGATTTGCTTCTTGCCCAGATGCAAGAGCGGAGCAACAATCTGGGTTCGGGTTTCCGGCTTGGTTCCCTCCGCAATCGCCAGGTTAAAGGCCCGGAAGAAGACTTCACGGCAATCCGGATACCCGGAGCTATCCTCCTCCACGGCGCCAATATAGATGTATCGAGCACCAAGCACCTCCGCCCAACTGGCGGCCATGGCCAACAAATTCCCGTTTCGGAAAGGAACATAAGAGGCCGGGATTTCTTTTCGCCCAAGCTCGCCTGGCGGAAGAGGAATTGTCGGGTCGGTAAGGGCAGAGCCGCCGATCTTGCGCAAGAAGCCGAGGTCAATGACCAGATGGTGATCGACCCGGTAGTAATCCACGATCTGCCGGAAAGACTCCAGTTCGCGTGATTCCGTCAGATGGCCGTAATTCACATGGAGAAAAGCAAGCCTGCATCCCTTTTCCCGGGCGAGGGCTGCCGCCACCAGGCTGTCCATCCCGCCGCTGACCAGACATACTGCCGTCTCCATGACGGATTGATTTTAACACGCTGCTAAAATGGGGACGTGTCGGAGGATTCGAGCTCCCGCCAGTCTGTCGAGCAGTTGACACTCGAGTTTTTTCGGGATTATCCGGACTTCCCCTTCTGCCAGACGCTGGCCGAGAATGTTCGATCGGGAATCGTCACTTATCCTAATGCCTTGACCCTGCTCGGACGCAAGATCCTGGCCGCCCGGGAAAACAGCGCTGCTATCAGCGAGCAGCTAAACAATCGTACCATTCGGATCGGGGACCGGTTGTTGAGAATCCGCGAGCTTTCACTCAGGCAAGCAATGCTGCTTGATGATGAACCTTTGAAGGAGGTACTGGAGTTTTACTTCAAGCACCCTTACGCTCATGGGCGCACGCGGCGGACTCGGATGCTGCCGCGGTGGCTGCGCGCCTTTTTTCTGAACGTCCTGGTGGGTCACGCCTGCCGACGAGGCGTCAAGCTGGACTACAATTCCTATTTCCAGATGCTTCGGTTGCTCTAGACAGCTGTTATGAAGAAAACGACGATAGTCGCCGCAGCTCTTATTTTGGCCTTCGGACTAGTGTTGATCTGGGGTTTGGGCCGGTACAAACTCGTGTTGATCCAAACCATCGTGGAAAACGCGGTCATCCAGAAAGCCCCCCAGGGCTATCCCGAAGAACAAATTAAGGAAGCTTTTGCTCGCTACTACACCCGGGCGCAGTCCAGCGACCGAGAAGAAGCCTACCTGGAGTTGCTGCTTCAAGCTTCGCAACGCCTCGAGAAGATCCAGAGACTCGAAAGCCGCCAGGTGGATGAATTGTTGAACGACCTGGATCCCGGCAGAGCAGTAGACGACTGAGGCCGAATTGTGGGCGAGTTCGAGTTTGTAGTTCCGCCTTTCCGCTCCCTTTAGGCGGGCCTTAAATCGTTCACATGGCGCCAGTTGTCCGATGGGCAACTGCCCGGCTAAAGCCGGTACTACGAACTTTCGCTCCCGGCTGCTCTCCTGTTCGTAGTCTAGGGCTTCACAAAATAGGTATTTTCAAAAAGAAGGACAGGATCCATCCCGCGCCCTAATGCTTGGCCAGCGTCCCCATTTCGACCATTTGGACTTTTTCTCCTGACTGGAGGTCCGTCAGGACCGACACGTGACTGGCAGCTGAGCCCGAGCGGCTAAAGCGGCCTTTTGGCGGCAGACACTGACAGGTGAGGAGGCGGTGTCGGAGTTCA
>DAOTAI010000651.1:0-1733 GCA_035593865.1 Acidobacteriota bacterium | reverse complement strand
CGCTGGTTACGCTCAATATCGCGGAGCCTACCCCCACGCTTTCGAGGCGGGAAGCCATCACCTGGACATTGTCCTCGGGGGTATCAATACAGTGGTCCTTATTGCCAGCAGCTTGACCATGGCCTTGGGAGTCCACGCCTCCCAGCTGGGAAAGCGCAAGAAGACGGCCATCTTCCTTCTGGCAACGGTCGCGCTGGGACTCGTCTTCCTGGGTATCAAGGCGGCGGAGTATACGCATAAGTACCATGAGGGACTGATTCCAGGTGCGGGGTTTGCGCTGCAAGGAGCTGAGCGGCAACAAATGCTTTTCTTCGCTTTTTACTTCGTGATGACCGGCTTGCACGCCGCTCATATGATCATCGGGGTGGTGGTAGTTACGATTATTGCCTTTCAGGCTTGGCGTGGACGGTATTCCCCCGCCTACTATGGGCCAGTCGAGGTAACCGGCCTGTATTGGCATTTCGTGGATATTGTCTGGATTTTCCTGTTCCCCCTGCTCTATCTGTTAGGAAGGCATTGATGTCTGAGCATGTGGTTCCTCTGAGAATCTACTATACGGTTTTCGCCGCGCTGCTCTTTCTTACTGGCTTAACCGTATTTGTCGCCTTTTTCGATCTGGGCACACTGAACACGATCGTTGCGCTCACTATCGCGGTAATCAAGGCAACCCTGGTGGTGTTGTTCTTCATGCATGTCTGGTACAGCAGCAAACTCACCTGGGTCTTCGTCGGGGCGGGGATTTTCTGGTTCCTGATTCTAATCGCTTTCCTGTTCGGCGACGTCCTGACCCGTGACTGGCTGCCAACCGCGGTCGGCTGGGAGGGCAACTGACAAACGGTGGCAACCTGATCGCAGCCGCCCTTTTCATCGTGGCCGGGCTCGCCTGGGAGCCCAGCCACGAAACCGGGCGCGGATCAGTTGGAGGGAGCCTTCCGCTACTTGCGGCGCGTGTAAATCATCTCCATGTTTTTGAATTCCTTGCCGTCAGCGCCAATTTCGAACATCTCGGCGACTATCTTGTTGGGATCCTGAAAACGGAGGATCTCCTTGGCCTTTCGGGTCTGTCCTTTGGGATCCTTGTATTCACCGGTGAAAGTGAAAGACTTGCCGGCACTCTCGCTTTTGCCTGTCGCCGTAAAGATCCCGGTGCTCATGCTGTCTACCCAGGTTGAGACGTGCTCCTTCTTCGCGTTGTCGTAGCCCCAGAGTCCCATTCCCTCGAAGGGCGTTCCCATCATGTCACTCTTGAAGTGCTGCTGCAGATAACGTCCATCCAGGATCATCCTATGCTCGGCTGTCCCCTTCGAATTCGTCGGCGGCGCACCCGGAGCGTGCCACATAGTCACTGACACGTCCCAGTTGCCGGAGAACTGCTCGATGTACCTGTGTTCCTGCCCGGGCTTGTTGAGTTCCATCCAGGCCTTCATCTCCTCGTCCTGATTCTGGGCGAGAGCGGAGGCCGACGTCAGCAGCAGGCAGGCTGCTACCGTACCAATGAGCTGTTTCATAGGTTTTCTCCCTGTCAAAGGTTTCGTTCGGTGAGCCAGTTTCGCTCAGAATAGCGAACTCTCAAGTCGAGGCGCAAGAGCAGCGGCAGCAACCTCCAGTCAGCGCGAGGAGTTAGGGACCTGACGCTCGGGGACGCTCGGGGATAGGGACAGTCCCTATCGCCGCACTGGGACAACGGCAAGGCCCGCGACCTTTATCAATCTTTCTGCCAGGGTCTTGTTCGG
>DAOTAI010000149.1:0-10970 GCA_035593865.1 Acidobacteriota bacterium | reverse complement strand
TGCTCCTGTCTCCCAAATGTTCCGCCTTCCCTCCTGCATAGCATCTACGAAGGCTAGTCCAGCGAGCCGAATGGAGTGTCTACGAATATCGGTCAAGCCCGGAGCCGGGAGCGTGCCGGGAGAGCACGGCGGTTGAGTCGTGGCGCGGGGGTTCGATACAACTCGCCACAAGACGGCGAGTCACTCAACCGCCGCGCCTGGCCTCAACCTGCCGCCCGCAAGTTCGCCCCCGTTTGTTCGTGGGGTGTACAAACGCCCTCGGGCTTTCGGCGTTAATCCTGAATCAGCAGGATTTTTGCAATTGGCTCTGGAAAATGGAAAATGCTTTTCGGTTTAGATTCGACCTAGGGGCGAAACATTCGACAAGTTTCTTATAGACACCCTCCAGAGCGAGCTTTTAGCGCTGGTATTGCCTCACCCCGCGCAGGTGGTCATTGTAGTCGACGGTAAACAGGTGGCTGCCGTCGTTGCGCGAGACAAAGAACAGGTAGTCAACTTCGGCCGGGGCGAGGGCCGCGTCGATTGCTGCCAGCCCGGGATTTGCGATCGGGCCAGGCGGCAGGCCATTGTAGAGATAGGTGTTGTACGGCGAGTCCAAACGGAGGTCGCTCTGGTTGATCACTCCGTCGTATTCCTTAATCAGCTTGACGCCGTAAATGATGGTCGGGTCGGAAGCCAGCGGAATGTTTTTTCGCAGCCGATTGTGAAAGACCGCGGAAACCAGCGGTCGTTCATCGGGGAGTGCGGTCTCTTTTTCAATCAAGGAGGCGAGCGTGAGCACCTCGCGAACGGTCATATCAAGCTCTTTTGCCTTCTTTTGACGCTCAGGAGTCCAGACTCGAAGGAAGTTGTTGAGCATGACGCGGACCACCTCAGTTTCCGGAATGTGGCGCGAAAAATAGTAAGTCTCGGGGAAGAGATATCCCTCCAAATCGGTTGCTGCCGAATCCAACTCGGAAATTGCGCTGGTATCGGCTGTAGCCTTGAGCAAGCCTTCCTTCGTGCCAATACCGTTCCGGGTTAACAGGTCAATGATCTCCATCCGGCTGTAGCCTTCGGGCACGGTCACTTTGATCACATAGACATCCCCTTTAGTCAGCTTACTTGTCACTTCCCGAATTGACAGCGGACGGTCGAAGCGATACTCGCCGGCTTTCAGCGATGATGTGGGTTGCAGTAGCCGAACATACCATCCGAACAGGCGCGGATGGGAGACGACGCCCGAGTCGTGAAGCATTCGCCCAATCCGCGGGACGGATGTCCCTCGCGGTACATAGACAAATACCTCTTCGCTCGAATACCCCTTATAAGGGACGGACAGCAAATACCAAGTCACGGATAGTGCTGCCAGTCCACCAACAATGACCACAGCTAGGGCAGCGAGAACAACAAAACGTCTGCCTCGGAAAT
Source organism: Acidobacteriota bacterium (assembly GCA_035593865.1). Taxonomy (GTDB): domain Bacteria; phylum Acidobacteriota; class UBA6911; order RPQK01; family RPQK01; genus RPQK01. The sequence continues at coordinate 9,560 of DAOTAI010000149.1, read as the reverse complement.
TCACTTACCCTCCTCAAGATAACGCTTCAGGATGATTGCCGCGGCAAACTCGTTGCGGCGCTTTCGACGTTCGGAGACTGCGATTCCCGCGTCCGCCATCAAAATCTCGGCTTCCTTGCTGGACAGGCGCTCATCTACCCATTCGACTGGCAGGTTTGACTGGCGGACGATTTCATCGACGAGACGTTCAATCATTTTCAGAATATCACTTTGAGTGCCGTCCAGATGGAGGGGGCGGCCTACAATTAGCTTGTTGACCCCGTGACGGGACGCTGTCTCCAGCACTTTCCGGGAATCGTCCTTGATGCTTTTCCGTTCGAGTGTCCCGAGCGGGCGTACGGTAATTTTGAGAGGATCGGTGAGTGCCAGACCGATCGTTTTAGAACCGACGTCAAGTGCCATCCAGCGGCTCTCGGAGGGATTCAAATCCAGCACTGCTCGCTTCTTTCTTGTTGCCAAATCCCGGCGTACGTTATAATTCTAGCCTAAGAGTTCGCAAATAGAAGAGGTTTTGATGTTTGTGAAGGTGAAGCTGGTTGTCGTCCTGTTGTCGGCGGCCGTAGTTCTTTACGGGTTAGTTGGCGGGACGATGGAAAAAGTCTCGGCGCGGGAGGGCGGAGTATATGGGGACCTCGCCGTATTCACGGATGTGATTCGGCGGGTCAACGAGGATTACGTCGAGAAACCGAATTTGCAGAAGGCGATGTTGGGCGCTGTTCACGGAATGCTGGAAGCTTTGGATCCCTATTCAAGTTTCGTCGATCGGGCGACCTACGAAAAACTCTCCCAACTGACCGCTGCCGCGTCTCCCGGCATCATTCTTTCGAAACGGTACGGTTACGCGTACATCGTCTCGGTTGCTCCCGGCAGCCCGGCCGAACGCCAGGGACTTAGAACAGGTGACCTGTTGGAGTCGATTGACGGTCGCGTAACGACCGAAATGAGTTTGTGGGAAGCCGAGCGCCTGCTGTGGGGCAAACCAGGAACCACCGTCACCGTCCGTGCGATTCGGGCGCGTCGGACGGAGCCCGTTCAGATGGATTTGGCGCGCGAGGAGATCCCGCCGCGACCGGCAACTGCTCGGATAGTGGAAGACGGGATTGGTCTGTTAAAGATCCCGAATCTCGAAGAAGGGGCCTTTGAAAGTGTCCAGTCGAAACTGAAAACGATGCAGTCGACCGGAATTCAAGGACTCCTTGTCGACTTGCGCGGCACCGCCACAGGCACTTTAGAAGAGGCGACCAAGGTTGCGGATTTGTTCCTTGAAAAAGGGAAGAAGATAGTCACCGTAAAGGATCGAGAAGGAAAAACAACAGATTTTGTTTCACTCAACGACCGGTTAGTTGCTAATATCCCTATCGCGGTCATGGTTGATGGCGGAACGAGCGGGGCGGCGGAGGTCTTGGCCGCGGCGCTTCAGGATCACAAAGTGGCGAGCATTATTGGCGAGAGAACCAACGGGCGAGGATCGATACAGGAGCCCTTCACCTTGGGCGATGGTTCGGTTCTGCTCATCTCCACTCGGTTGTATTACCGCTCAGCTGGTAAGCCTATTCAAGAACAGAATCTCAGGAATTCCGGTATAACTCCCGATGTCCGTTCACCCGATGAAGATTTCGTAACTAACTTTTACTTTGACAACATGTCGGATGAGCCGGATCAAGGTTTTGATGAGGAATTCTACCGAAAACTGAACAGCGCGGTTGATGCTGAGCAGTTTAGAAGCGGCCTAAAGTACATTCGGGAAAGGGTCCTGAAGGAGGCTGCTTAACAACAACCAAAGCGTCATCTGTCGGCAAAAGGAGGAGAGATGAACAAAGGGGAGTTGGTAGACGCAATCGCCAAGGACGCGAAAATCACAAAAGCTCAAGCTCAGGATGCTCTGGATTCCTTCCTGAAGAACGTCCAAAAGGCCCTGAAGAAAGGTCAGAAGGTGATCTTGGTCGGATTTGGCACTTTTGGCGCGACACAGCGAGCCGCCCGGACCGGACGCAATCCACAGACCGGGAAGCCCATTAAGATCCCGGCCAAGAAGGTCGCGAGATTCGTCCCGGGCAAGACGCTCAAGGAGGCCATCCAGTAGCGCCGAGTTCGGTTTTTTGCCCCGAAGGGGCTCGAAACCCCCTTCGGGGCGTCCGTCTCAAATCAGAAAGAAACCTAAGCAGAGCGCCTCAGGAGGCGCTTTTTGGTTAATGGCTGCGACGCGATTGTTCAGGCAGCTTTCGGAGCATACCAATCGAGTTCACTTCGTTTTATTGGTTTCCGCAATCTGTGGTATTATTGGTTCGCTTTTGACGTAGGTGCGTAGCTCAGGGGAAGAGCACTTCCTTGACGCGGAAGGGGTCAGCGGTTCAAATCCGCTCGCACCTACCATTTTTGTTTTTGGATGAAGGCAAAGTGTCGGAGCAGGTCAATCTGAAGGTCATAAATCGGGATGGCTCGGTTAGTGAGGTGACGGAAGCGGAATCCGCCCTGGAGGTTCTTAGGCACTCCACATCGCATCTGATGGCCCTTGCCGTCACGGAGCTCTATCCGGACGTGCACCTGGGAATCGGACCGGCCACGAGCGAAGGCTTTTACTACGACTTCCAAACGCCCCACCGTTTTACCGAAGAGGACCTTGCGCGCATTGAAGCGCGGATGGAGGAGTTGCGACAATGCGACCTGCGTTTCGAACCAGCGATTTTGTCCAAGGACGAGGCTCTGGAACTATTCTCCGGCTTAGGAGAGCACCTGAAGACCGAGCTGATTTCCGAACGCGACGGCCAGATCCTTTCCTGCTATCGGCTGGGCAAACTGGTTGATTTCTGTACAGGCCCTCATGTCGTGTCGACGAGCCAGTTAGGTGCCTTTAAGCTCCTGTCGATCGCCGGTTCATATTGGCGCGGGGATGAGAAGCGGGAGCAGCTGCAGAGGATATACGGAACCGCTTTCTTCAAGGATTCCGAGCTGCAAGACTACCTTAAGAAGCTCGAAGAGGCGCGCAAGCGTGACCACCGTCGTCTCGGCCGCGATCTGGATCTTTTCACGGTTAGAGAAGACGTTGCGCCGGGACTGATTTTCTGGCACCCCAGAGGTGCCGTTGTGCGGTCCATTATCGAAGACTTCCTCCGGGCGGAACTGACTCGACGCGGCTATCAGTTTGTTTATACGCCGCATATAGCCAAGAGCGATCTGTGGAAGATCTCGGGTCACTATGGTTGGTACCGGCCCAACATGTACACGCTTCCTGTCGACGAAGAAGAGTATGTCCTGAAGCCGATGAACTGCCCCGGGCATATTTTGATTTACCAGTCGACCCGCAGGAGCTATCGGGAACTCCCTATGAGGCTGGCTGAGTTCGGGACCGTGTACCGCTATGAGAAGTCTGGGACGCTTCACGGTATGCTCCGGGTTCGAGGGTTCACCCAGGATGACGCACATATCTTCTGCCAGCCGGACCAGGTTCTGTCTGAGGTCATGCAGACCCTCGAGATCGGGGAATTCATCCTGAAGAGCTTCGGTTTCGATCAATTTCAGGTGGAGCTGTCGGTGCGCGATAAAGCTCACCCGGAGGCCTATGCGGGCAAAGCCGAAGATTGGGACATGGCCGAAGGCGTGTTGGAAAGGGCGCTCAATGAGAAGGGCTGGCCCTTTACTCGACATGAGGGGGAAGCGAGCTTCTACGGTCCCAAGATCGACCTCAAGTTGATTGATGCTTTGGGCCGCCTCTGGCAGTTGAGCACCTTCCAGTTTGATTTCAACATGCCGGTTCGCTTCAACGTCACCTACACAGGCGCAGATTCCAAGGAACATCACGCGATGATGATCCATCGGGCCCTGCTGGGATCCATGGAGCGGTTCATGGGAGTCCTGGTGGAACACTATGCCGGCGCTTTTCCTGTGTGGCTGGCGCCCCGGCAGGCGGTTTTGGTGCCGATCAGCGATCGCCACCACACCTATGCGTTGGAAGTCGAGAAGACGCTCAAGGATTCCGGCCTGCGTGTCGAATCTGATTTGAGAAGCGAAAAGGTTGGATATAAAATTCGAGAACACCAGCTTCAGAAGGTTCCTTTCATGCTTGTCGTAGGGGACCAGGAAGTAGCGAACCGAACAGTTTCGGTTCGTAACCGGATGGAGGGCGATAAGGGGAGTATGAACCTTGAGGCCTTCATTCAAATGGTGAAGGATCTGGTGGCGAGCCGGGCGGTGCGCCCGTAGCCCGCTTAATCCGTGATTTTTAGAAACTGCGGCCGGTAACCGCGAGAAGCGCACCCGGCGACTAAAGGAGGAGGCTGACGCATCAATAGAACTCGTGTAAACAACCAAATCAGGGCTCGCGAGGTTCGAGTTATTGACGAGCAGGGAGTCCAGCTCGGGGTCATGGATCCCCGACAAGCATTGGAACTGGCAGGAGAACGAGGCCTTGATCTGGTGGAGGTGGCGCCGAACGCACAACCCCCCGTATGCCGGATCATGGACTACGGCAAGTACCTGTACCAGCAGAGCAAGAAGGCGCAAGAGGCCAAGAAAAACCAGAAGGTCATACAGGTCAAGGAAGTCAAATTCCGACCCAAGATTGACGAGCACGACTACGAGTTCAAGAAAAACCATATCATCCGGTTTCTGAAGGAGGAAAACAAAGTCAAGGCCACGGTCATGTTCCGTGGACGAGAGGTGACCCATTCGGAAATCGGTGCGCAGATTCTGAATCGGCTGCAACAGGAACTCAGCGACTTGGCCAACGTCGAGAAGCACCCCAAGTTGGAGGGCTACACGATGACCATGATCCTGACCCCAAGGAGCAAGTAGTCCGCTCAGGCGCCTGAAATCCGGACAACCGTTACAGAACGAAGCACGAGTGTGCGAGCAGCACGGGTTTGATACAACCGTTGTAGGGAGAAGACAAAAGAATGAAGCTGAAGACGAAAAAGGCGGCAGCTAAACGATTTAAGCTGACCGGCACCGGAAAGATACGGATGCGGCATAGTTTTCACAGCCACATCCTCACCAAGAAGAACGCCAAACGGAAACGTCGGCTGACTCAGCCTGCGACGCTGTCGCCCGCTGACGTCAAGCGTGTGAAAAGAATGCTTGTCCTGTCGTAAGGAATAGTTATGTCACGAGTAAAACGCGGTCATAAGAGACTTCAGCGTCGCAAGAAGATTCTTAGCCTGGCGAAAGGATACAGGGGCACAAAGAGTAAGCTCCACCGTCATGCCAAAGAACAGGTTATAAAATCTCTGGCTTACGCATACCGGGATCGCCGTCAGAAGAAGCGTGTACGCCGCAGCTTGTGGATCATTCGGATCGCAGCCGCTGCCAAAATGAACGAATTGTCTTACAGCCAGCTTATGTACGGTCTTCGAAAGGCGGGTGTCGAGCTGAACCGAAAAGCCCTGGCAGACATTGCGGTCCGGGATCCTCAAGTTTTCGGGGAACTTGCCCAGAAGGCCCGTCAGGCGATCGGTTAGAGCCATGGCGACGGTCGAACCGCTTCCTCCCCTTTGGGAGACTTTCCGCAAAGAGCTGGCCGAAGTATCGAGCAACGAGGCTCTAGCCGAGCTGCGCGACAAATACCTGAGTCGCAGTCGCGGAGTCGTGACCCTCGAGCTGAAGAAGCTGGGTCAGTTGTCCGCAGAGGAAAGGCCACGAGCCGGCAAGCTTCTAAACCAGCTGAAAATGCAGGTTGAAGAAGCACTGGCATCCAAAGCCCGTGAGATCAGCGAAAAGGAACGAGCGGCCCGGTACCAGGCTGAACGAGTAGATGTCACTCTGCCCGGATACGCCTATTATATGGCCGGTCCCCATCCTATTCGCCTGGTGCTCGAGGAGATGGAGCAGATCTTTGTGAGCATGGGCTTTTCCGTCGAGCGTGGGCCGGAGGTTGAATCGGATTACTACAACTTTGAGGCGCTTAATATCCCTAAGGGGCACCCCGCTCGGGACGCTCAAGACACTCTTTACATCACTGACAATCTCCTTCTCCGCACTCATACCTCGCCCGTTCAGATTCGGACCATGGAGAGGCAGAGTCCTCCGATTCGCATCATCGCTCCCGGCCGGGTGTTCCGTCGGGATGCGGTCGATGCGACTCACAGTCCGATGTTCCACCAGATCGAAGGGCTCGTGGTCGATGAAGGTATCACGCTGGGAGATCTGAAGGGAACAATCGAAGCGTTTCTTAAGGCCTTTTTCTCGGAAGATACGCGGATCCGGTTACGACCAAGTTATTTTCCGTTTGTCGAGCCGGGTGCGGAAGTGGATGTCAGCTGCATCTTCTGCCGGGGGAAGGGCTGCAATATCTGCAAACAGAGCGGCTGGATCGAAATAATGGGCGCCGGGATGGTCAACCCCCGAGTCTTCCAGATCCTCGGCTACGATCACGAGAAGTACACCGGATTCGCCTGGGGAATGGGTGTGGATCGGATCGTGATGCTCAAGTACCAGGTCGAAGACCTTCGCCTGCTTTTTGATAACGACATCCGATTTCTGAGCCAATTCTAGAAGAGTCAGGCTCGAGAGATGGCGGTCAGGTCTTTGAACCCTCGAACCTTTAACTCGATTATTTTCGACCGTTACCTAAAGCGATGAACATCAGCTACAACTGGCTGCAGGATTTCGTTGATCTGAAGGAGTTGGGACTCGATCCGGCCATGGTGGCAGAAGCGCTGACCTCTGTAGGTCTGGCGGTTGAGGGAATTGAAGCTGCCGACAACGACTTCATTTTAAACCTCGATGTCACCACCAATCGCCCCGATTGTCTGAACCACCTGGGAGTTGCGAGGGAGGTGGCGGCCCATTTCTGCCTGAAACTGCGGATGCCCGATTGTTCGGAGTTGCCCGAGCATCGCCCCGCGGATGCGTTCCCGACCTCTGTCCTTATCCAGGATCCTGATTTGTGCCCCCGGTATTCGGCGCGGGTTATGACTGGCGTTGTGGTTGAAGAATCGCCCGACTGGCTCAAGGAGAAGCTTCTGGCGGTCGGACAACGTCCGATCAATAACATCGTCGACATCACCAACTACGTCTTACTCCTGCTTGGACATCCGCTTCATGCATTTGATTACGAGAAGCTGGATGAGCACAGAATTGTGGTCAGGCGATCGCAGCCGGGAGAGAATCTCATCACGTTGGACGGGGTGGAACGGGCGCTTCAGCCCGAAATGCTTGCTATTTGTGATGCATCGAAACCGGTCGCCCTGGCCGGAATCATGGGCGGGCAGGACAGCGAAATCTCGTTAAGAACCAGTACGGTCCTTCTCGAGAGCGCCTATTTCGACCCAAGGTCTATCCGGGCAACGTCAAAGTCGCTGGGGTTACGCACGGAGGCTTCCCATCGTTTCGAACGCGGCGCCGACCCCGATATGCCGGTAAAGGCCCTCAATCTGGCTTGCCGCCTGATTCACGAAATTGCAGGCGGACAGACTGTTGGCCCGGTGATCGACGTTAATCCGGGTGTGGATGTCCAGGCTCGGTTGGTTCTCGACCTTAGACTCAAACGCATCAAGCAGGTAGGGGGGTTGGACATCGATCCAGGTTTCGTGACTGAGATCCTGGAGAGATTGCAATTCGAGATTCTGAATCGGGCGAATGACACTTGGAGTGTGAGGGTTCCAGGTTTTCGAGTAGATGTGAGCCAGGAAGACGACCTTGTCGAAGAAGTCACGCGCCATTACGGGTACGACCGTGTCGAAAGCACCTATCCGGCCCCCTCTTCAGCGGGGCGGTTCCTGCCGACGCGGCCGCATGAGCAGCTGTTGCTCCAACGGCTTCGCGGCTTCGGTTTCTATGAGGCGATCAACTACGTGTTCAGCACTCCGGCTGTGGAGGCCCCTTACTTTGGTGACACGGCTAGAATGGTTCCGATTGCGAACCCCCTTACCGAGGAGGACACCCACCTCCGGACCAGTCTGATACCCGGTCTTGTCGCCAGTGTTCGACGCAATCTGAATCACGGAACTCGTGAAATCCGCCTGTTCGAACTCGGACATGTCTTTTCCGCGGAGAAGGGAGACCCAGGCCGGTTGCGGGAAGAGAACAGGTTGGGACTGGTGGCGACCGGCTCCTTCTACAGACCTTACTGGACCCAGCTTCGGGACGAATTTCAGTTCTTTCATCTAAAGGGCATAGTCGAGGAACTACTCAGGGGACTTGGCTACAGCGCCGTCTTTGAGAGAGTCGAGCAATGCCCCTTCCTCCATCCCGGAATTAGCGCGCGGATTCTTGTCGACAATCAGGAGATCGGAGTCATAGGAGAGTTGAGTCCGCAGCTGCACGAGAACTTCAAGTTTCTGCAGCGCGTTTACGTAGCTGAGATAACCCTCCAGCAGATTTTCGCGCGTCCTCTTCCGGAGCCGCTCTACACTCCCCTGGCCCGATTTCCGGGCACCGAACGCGATTTGTCTTTTGTTGTTGACAAAGGAACCGAATACGATAGAATATTATCCGCTATTAAATCGTTGAACGTCGCGAACTTACGTGACGTCCAATTGATTGATCTCTACCAGGGCCAGAAACTTCCCTTGGGCAAGGTCAGTCTTGCGGTACGTCTGACCTTCGTCGATCTCACACGAACGCTGACTCAGGACGAAGTCAACAGATCGGTGGATCAAGTATTTGATCTGTTGAAGCGTGAATTTGGGGCTGAGCGGCGAGCGTGACCAGTTCGAATGCGGGCAGTGGGATCTGGCCGACGGTGTTGTCAATCGGAGTGAAACCATCTGCCTGCCTGGAGACCGGCTTGTGACAGAAAGGGCTCTAACCCGTTTAGAAGAATCGATTGATCGGGTTGTCGAGCTGTTGAGAAGAGTCCGGGCCGAGAATTCAGAACTTAGAGCTGTAATCCAACAACTTAAAAACGAAGCGGAGGACCTCAGAAGAGAGAACTGCTCTAAAAGCGAGATCATTGAAAAGTTGGAGAATGACCGTCTTGAGATCCGGTCCCGAGTGGAAAAGATCCTGGTGAAGATCAGCACTCTGGAGAACCCTGTGGGGGAAGCAAGTTACAAAGTGGAGTGACAGATGGGCGAAGGTTCAGAGCGAAAAACCACGGTCAGCATATACGGACAGGATTACCATGTCCGAAGCTCAAGCTCTCCCGAATACATCGAACAGCTGGCTGCTTTTGTCGATGAGAGAATGCGGGAGGTGTCCGAGTTGACTCCGACCGTGGACACTCTGAAGGTAGCGATCCTGGCTGCCCTGAATATATCCGACAAGTACTTCACAGCCAGGAGAAGGCTCCAGGCGTTTGAGGAAACGGTGACGGAAAAAGCGGAGCGGATGCGTGCTACGCTCGACTCGGCGCTGCGTTCCGAGTCTACCTGAGCTCTTTCTCAGGCGGTGTTCGTATGGCTCTGTTCTTTGGCGAGTGATATCGGAGCTGCCACGAGGTCGTAATAACATGGAAACTTTATTCCCTGCGATGTGCGTGATGGTAAGTAGAAATTGAGCTAACGTAGATTGAATCGGGGACCTTGGTCCCGGTGGTGTGCCGTTCCCCTGTCGGAAATGCCTAAAGCCGGTGACGGGTCTCCATGCTGCATGAGCAGGGTTCAATCTCACTCACCACACGGCAG
>DAOTAI010000148.1:0-10978 GCA_035593865.1 Acidobacteriota bacterium | reverse complement strand
GGATCCAATCGCGCAGCCGCTGGCGCATTCGCTCCAGGCGGGGCCGCTCGGCTGGAGCGTCCGCGAGATTGCGGATCGCGCACAGTATCGTAGAGAGCCTCCCGCGGCCAGGCGCGAAAGGATGAGATCACAAGACGGCTCAGCGCTCATCCATCCTGTCGCCGTAAGAACTCTTTCGGAGTCAAGGCTTCAACCGGGAGTTTACCCGCGAAATGCTTTGCACTCCACGAGAGAAAGGCACGGATCCGGCCCGTGTCCTGGCGTTCAACAATGTCCGCTACGAGCGCATCGCCGAAACTCATCTTCTTGCGGATCTGTTTGAAAATATCAGGCAAAGAAAAGCTAATCGATTCGTCCCAGCTTCCTGGGAAGACCACCCGTACGGAGTATCGGTCGGCCAGCCCGGCGTAGAGATCCAACAGTTCTTCCGCGCCTAAGTTGAAGGACAGAATTCCACAAACTTCGAGGACGTTATAGATCGAGGTGAGTCCAGTGACCTTTCCGCTTCTGATCTCTTCAAGCAGACGCCGGTTGTCCTGAAAGTGTGTGTCTGTCGTGTAACGTAAATCGATGACGAAAACATCGGTATCGAGAAAGACCGTCTCCGGCGGTTTTGTCATTTCCGTTTTCTGATTTGCGCCATGGCTTCATCCGCAGTCTTGAACCGCGCCTTAGTTTCGCGAATCCTTTCTTCTATACGACTCCAATTGCTTTGCATTGGCGCAGGTCGGCCCTCGCGCATGGCCTGGGTGGCTAACCGAAGACGCTCCTCTTCGCTCATGAGGTCCCGCTCCACTAGCAAAGCGAGCCCCTTTTCAATCAATTCACTTCGGGGGATTCCCTTTTCCCGCGCCAGTCTGTCTGCCCGCTCGACAAGGTCTATGGGAAGCCGTGCGCTCAGGGAGACCGTCTTCTTCCTTTGAGCTTTCATCCGATTTCTAATTGTATTACGAATCCAGAGTCTGCTGTAATGCAAAACTAGTGCAAAGGGCAGCCGCTCAGTCTTGTCTGGGCAGAGTACCAATAGGCCGAAACGCTAAGGTCCGTGGTTTGGAGTTCACGCTTTAGCGTGGCGAGCGGTTACTGCAATCGAGGATCGACGTGAGATCCATCAGTGGTGGCTACCGTTCGGCATGCTAAAGCGTGAACTCCAAACCTTAACTGATGACGATGACCTCGTGAATACTCACGTTGGGAACCGTGACCCGGACCTTGCCGTCCGTAAAGTCAAAGGCCAACGGTTTGCCGGAGGGTTCGAGGACGACCCCGGCCGGTCGGGAATCCTGCCTTATGATGACGGTAAGCGGCCCGACCGGCGGAATCCGCGTGAGAACGCCCGCTTCGCGGTGCGGACCTGCCGTGTTCACGAGGTTGACGAGCAATTTCCCGCCTTTGCGTATAACCGAAACATCCACGTGCGGCGACCCTTTCACCTCGACGAGCGGCCGCGGGAAAAGCTCACGAACGAGATCGCTCAGAAACCGCCGCGCGAGCTCGTTCTCAGCCTTGAGATACCCCTCGCTGAAGTTGAAATAAGTAGCCGCGATCCGGCCGCGTCCCGACGAAGTGATGGACGCTGCCGGCGCCTGTCCCGAGCCCGCATGCTTCGTGGCGCGGATGCGGCCGAACGGCTGCACCCCTGGGCCAAGCCGGACCGCTTTTGTCAATCCCTCAATCGGCAAAACCTTTCCGGCATAGGACAGGAAGCGCGACTCAGCGTCCGGCCCGGCATTGGACATGACTTTTAGCTCGGCCTCGAACATTGCCGCCGTCTCTGGTCCGATAAGCAGCAGGTTCCCGCCCGCTTTTACATAGCCCCTCAGGTCGTCCTTGAACGAGGTCTCGAGGTACTTGCACTCCGGCACTATGATCAACGGGTAGTCGTTCATTCGCCCGGCAAGCTGGTGCTCGCCCAGGACTTCTACTGAATGTTGGCCTTCGAGCAACGCCTGTAGAGTTCCATTAATGGGAGCCAAATCCCGCCGGAACAGACCCTTGATCCGCCTGTAATGGTCCGCTGTGGAGTACAGTAAGCCAATCTGCGGAATGGGCTCGGCATGATGGCATAATTCCTGTCTTGCACGGCAAAATCTCGACACGTCGGCCATCACCGGAACCCGGTCCTTGGCCTCGCGGATGGCGCCATCGCGCGTCTGGCGGAAATAGACCTCTACGCCGCCGCCCATGGCAAGAACCACCGCAGCCTCGCGCTGCAGTTGAATGGCCGTCTTGTCACGGAACTTCTCCGGTGGCGCCGCCTTGAGGCTGAAACTCCAGGGCATGAGGTCCCAGGGCTTTCCCTGTCGGGCCATGTAGCGCGCTGAAAAGCGGGCGGAATTCACACTGTCGTCGGGCTTCAGATCGCCTGAAAGGAAATCCACAGGGGCGCTCACCGCTTCGGGCATATGGTCGACAAAGGCCCAGTTGCTGCACACCTGGAAGCCGGGGTTCGTCTTCTTAACCTCGGTTATATAGTGGTGTAGATAGCGACGAAAAGCATCGCGGTTGAACTCGAGAAACTCCATCCAATGCGGGTCACCCTGGCGGCGCGGCATCGCCTCCACGCCTGTGGCTTCGCGAAACGCTTTTCTGGCTGGTTCGCTCCAGTCGGGCTGGGCAGACCAACAGTCGCCATCGACCCATGCGCCGTCCACGCCGTAATCGCCGGCCAGTTCGCGGAGTTGAGGGATCATCAGACTGTCCGCGTAGGGCCCGAAAAGCGAGGTGGCGCGCTTGTTGAGTTTTCCGCCGCCGCTGATGACGGCCCAGGCGGGGTGTTTGATGATAGCCTCTTCGTCCGCCACCCCCGAGTAATGCATGTAAAGCGCCACCCCCTGCTCGGCCGTGACCTGCCGCCAGAGCAGGAGCGGGTCACTCACAAAACCCGGCGCCGGGTTGCCGACTCTCGTCGGATAACTCGACATCCCCCGATGCCCTTTGCAATCGATCTGAACGTAGTCGGGACCGACTTGCTTGATAAAGTCCTCGATCATCTCCCGCGTGGTATTCTTGCCGATCTCCGTGCAGTCGGGTCCGGCATGAAAATCGAAATGGATGCCAAAGAAACTCTCTGCCCGCTTCAGCCGGGGAGGAAATCCCGTGTCGTCGAATTTGCGCGCCGGATTCGACACTTGCGCGGCTGTCGGCGGCGCCGCGACCATCCAGCAGAAACAGAAAGCTACGACGGCAAGCGGGCCGGGACGAGCGCATCGCCAAAACGCATATTCTTGCGAATCCGCCGCAGTCTTGAATCTCGCCTTAGTTGCGCGAATCTTTTCTTCTATACGGTTCCAATTGATTTGCATTGCCGCGAGTCGACTCTCGCGCATAGCCTGGACGGCCAACCGGAGGCTCGCGCGATACTATTCGTTAACGTCTCCTCCTTCATACGGGGCAAATCATACCGTCGCGATAATCAGGTCTTGCCCACGGCAGAGCATGAGGACCGGCCAGGTGCGCCACTTTTCTTTCGAGCTCCCGCTTTTTGTTCTCGCTCTGCGTCTTATGGGCATGGGCGATCTGGATATTCTGCTCAAGCTTTTCCATTCCGGCGTGCCCCACCAGGGCGGTCGCGACTCCCGGCAGGCTCCATGCATAGTTCAAAAGCTCCTCGGGGCCCGCCGCCCTCCCGACCACCCCATACATGGTCTTCATCGCGACGACCCCCACGTTCTTTTCCCGCGCAGCCGGCAGGGCTTCCTCCGCAAATTTGCCGTACTTCGTTGTCGACAGTGCCAGCAGAGCAACATCGACGTCCGCCGCTTGAATCATTTCTTTGGACTTTATCGCACTGTTCATGCTCGAAAAGCCGATGAACTTCACGGCGCCGGATTCCTTGAGTTTCATCATCTCCTTGTAAAGTCCGTCTGTCAGGGCGGGGATATCTTCGGACGCTTCAATGCTATGGACGAGCAGGATGTCTATGTAATCTGTCTTCAGCCGCTTCAAGCTCTGCTCGAACTCCCTCATTGCGGCGGCCGCGTCGCGAGATTTGACTTCAATTTTCGTGGATATGTTAAGGGACTTTCGGTACAAAGAGAGAACCTCTCCGAGCCTTTCCTCGCTGCTGCTGACTGAAGTTCCCTTCAACCTGAACGCACCGAGATTGTAACCGGCGGAGGTGTCGAAAAGATTGATTCCGGCGTCGACCGCCCGCTGCAGCATCGGCTCCCACACCCCATCCTTATTCATTAGAAACTGCGATCCGGCGCCAAAGGAGAGGATGGAGACCTGCAGGCCTGTGTTGCCCAGCGTTCGCCTCGGCATGGCCGCTTCTCCGAATGCCCTTGAACCCGCCATCGAAACCGTGGCGAGACCCAGCGCAGAACCTTGGAGAAACTGTCTTCGAGAAACTGATTGCTTCACAAGAATATCCTTTCTATTTAAGAAAATTTTGAACGCCGCCAACCTGAGCATTTCCTGGCAGCGGCGCGGCAGGGCGCTTCTGGACGACACTGATAGCGGCGAGAATGATGGCGTTGCTCTTGGTCAACTCCCCCGGCAGACTATGCCATTCATCCGGCGGCGACTTGAATCCCAGGGCGCCTTTGACCCGCACCTCTTTGATCACCTTGCCCAGCCGCGGATTCACCCATTCGAAGGCAAAAACCGAACCAAGGCGCCGGCGCCGCCTCCGCACTCGACGGCATCGGCGCGGTACGGCGCCGATGCCGCGTCAAAAGAGGCTATATTGACGCCATAACGAACGGGAACCGTGATGACGAACCCGTCCTCGTATTCCACCTCGTACCAACCCAGCAGTTCGGATGTATCCGCGAAATTGTAGATCATCTTGTACGCCTTCAGGTTGGCCCCCTGGCGCGCCGCGGCGTGCAGGAACAGCAGGCTGGTCGCGTCTTCTCCGATTGGAATCGGCTTCGACTCGGGCGGCGCGAGCTCGGGGCCCTCCCCGAGGCTGCCGACGACAATGGCGCGCGGCTGCCCGCCGCCGGCCAACTCGAACCGCCTGGCGCCGGCCGCCACCGCGCCGCCCCGCAGATGGGGCAGTCCGATCTGCGCCGGCACTTCCCTCACCGACGACGCGAGAGTCACCGGGACAATGGGGTCCCCCTCTTCGCTTGGGGGTCGAACGCCCGACAGTCGAACCCGGACGTCGGGCTTGAGGGCGTCGACGATCCGATCCAACTCGCCATCCGCCGGCCAATGGCTCGACCACAGCAGATTGGCACAGCCGAGAAAGCTGTCGATCAGATCTTTTCCGATGTTGTCCTCGGTCGTGGCCGCCCAGGACGAGGGGGCGCCGCCGAGAATGTTCGCGCGCTTGAGGCGTTCCCCGTAGTTGCCCTTGCGGTTCACCTCCGGCGTCATATTGGCGAAGATCTGTTTGAACCCGAAGTCATGCAGCTCACTCTCGGCCTTCTCCCCCCGCCAGAACCAGTTCCCGACAAGGATATCTTTGGGGATCAGCCGGTTCACCTGTTCCGGGGTCAAGGCGCCCCAGCGATGATACTCGTACCCCTTCCGATACTCGAACCTCTTGACGCCCTTCCCGCGCGAGGATTCAAGAAGCTGATCGTGCCACATCATGACCTCGAGACCCCGCCCCTTCAGATATCCATAAACCTTGCGGACATCCTCACCGAAGAGCTCCCGATGGTCCTTGTCCCCGCATCGCGGGCACACGCCGATCGGCGGCTTCCATTCATCGTGCCCGATATGCACCGTTTTCGGCTGAAAAACCTCGATCACTTCATCAAGCACGTCGAACAACAGCTCATAGCTCTTGGGATTGAGGGGACAGTAAGCATCGGGCCATTCCAGCTCGGGCGCCTCGGCCAGTTCGCGGTGTCGCGTCAGCAAGTAGTAGCTGTGGGCGAGAGACGGCACTTCGGGAATCACCTCCAGCCCCTGCTGTCGGGCATAGCTTACGATATCCGCCACCTCTTCCTGTTCGAGCACGCCGCCGTCGCCGGCGTCATGGT
Organism: Acidobacteriota bacterium; assembly: GCA_035593865.1. GTDB lineage: Bacteria > Acidobacteriota > UBA6911 > RPQK01 > RPQK01 > RPQK01. The sequence continues at coordinate 5,036 of DAOTAI010000148.1, read as the reverse complement.
GAACCGAGTTTTGATTCATGTACTTCGGCCCCCAAAGCAGGCTCCGCCGGGTGGTGTTCATGCTGTTTGCCAGTTCGATCCAGCCGGCGTTCAGCTCGGGATGACGATCGAACCTCATCACGGCGTTCACTTCCAGGATCACGCGGTTGAACTTGTAGAGCGCCATGAAGTCGCGCAGAAACCGCTTGAAAAAGGTGATGTTTTCGCGCCCCGGGAGGTAGAGCCGGATGCCCCGAAACGAGGTGTGGGGCCAGTCGCGGATCCGCGCCGCGCGCAGCCGCAGGCCCCCCTTTTCATCGTGCACGAGCAGCTGCCGAAGGGTCTGCAGCCCGTAAAAAGCGCCGGCCTCGTCACGGCCCGCGACGACGGCCGTTGAACCGCGGACGACAAGGGCGTAGCCTTCGGCCTTTTCGGGCGGATGGGGCGCGTTGAGCGCCTGCATTGCCTGGACAACCAGCGGATTCTTTTCCGAGCCGATCACGATATAGGGGGCGTCGTTCGGAAGAGAGGACACCGGGCAGACCCGAAGCGCCAACCTGTGTCTGTCGGACAGCTCCGCGGACAAAAGCCGGGCAGCAAAAAGATCGCGCTCCGAGGCATCCTCGGGTACAGCGATGATCACCCGCTCATCGAGTCGAAAATCGTTGCCGGTCAGCTCGATTGTCTGCGGGATAGGAAACACCGGCAACCGATCCTGGCCGAAGCAGGTGAGTTGGGGCCACCCTGTGAAAATGGACAGGCAGGTCAGGTAAAGAACAGATCGCGACCAGAGAGAATGCCGACGTCCCGCGCGATTGCACCCGGTGCTGGTAATCCTATTCATGAAACCTCACCTCCATGATTCGTAAATTAACTACTTCCGTAGAGACAAGACGGCCACCCATTGGCCTTTGGCCGGCGCCTGAAGTTCCAACCGCGCATTACCGGACACTTCCTGTGCGGGCGTCCAGCGGCTCTCCCCAATATTCAGCCATCGGAGGGTGAAACTTCCCGGGACCTCGACAAGATCCAGTTCAACCGAACCGCCATCCGGGAAATAGATCGCGTACTGCTCGTTTGGCACGGACGTTAAGTATGCCTCGTTTGGAGCGCGGCCGAATAGACCCCGGTGTTCCGCACCCGGGACGGCACGGAAGAAATCGAACACCTCCGCCAACAGGCGAGCGCTGCGCAGGTGCCTCACCGCCAGATCGCTCAAACCCAAGCCGGCCGGCGGCCGGTGAAAGCGGATCGAGGCCGCACCACCAATAAGACTCCGCCAGAAGCACTCGACGGCATGACGATCGTTACCGGCCCAGGAAGGCCCACTATCGGCGCCGTAGGTCTTGGTGTGGTTGATGGGCCTGGGCCGCGAAGCGAGGCGCCGGCGCGCATACTGCAGATTGCGCCAATGGGCTTCCGGATCATGTAGTGCACTGTTTTGTGAGGCCTCGAAAAAGTCGAACACTTCCGGGCGCTCCAGGGAAGCCCAATGCTGAGCCGCTTGGAAATCAGGAGTCCAGTACATCTCGGTAATAAAAACCGGCCGGCCGGCGGCTTGTTGTCGGATGAAACGGGCCCAGTACCACCCCCATTCCGGCGGGTACTGCGGATGAATCTCGTTGGTGATGCAATACAGTACGTGTCCATAGGGCAGTGTATGTTGCAGCAGCTTCTCGGCAAACCGCTTCTGGTAAGTCAAGACCAGGCGGTCGTCCTGCAGTTCCGGCAGGGTGAGGAAGAAATCGGTGGGCTTGCCGTACGAGGTCCCGTTGCGGTATTGCGGCCTCGGGTAAGCGATCGCCAGACGAGTGTTTTCGGTCGTGTAATTGATGTTGTTGACAGGATTCCAAGGACTTTGTTTCCAGTGCTCACCATAGGTTGCCCATAGCTCCCACAGCTCGACCTGGACAATAATGTCCCTTTCCTGAGTCATCCGGAGCAAGCGCTCGAATCGGTTCCAATACTCCGGGTTCCAGCGTGTGAGATCGTAACGTCCGTCGGCACATTGTGCGAAAGGTTGGACATCCCCCTCATAGTGGGAGCCCATGGAATTGCGCACATAGTTGCCACCGGCAGCGCGCAACCGGTCGAGTTGCTTGCGTAAGGCTGTTTCGTTCCACTGAAAGAGGTTGACGGTGTCTGATCCGCCGACCAGAAGTACCGGCCGGCCTTGGTACTGCCAAAAGAAGCGGTTGGCATCCCAGGGACGAATGTACCGATCACCCCCGAACGTCATGCTGTCGGCGCTTCCCAGGGAAATCAGCAGAAGGAGCGACAACGCAACTCGACGGAGCAACACGTGTCTTGCGAACAAAGTAAAACGCGTCTCGTTCATTGCCCTCTTGGCGGAAGTTGCACCGGGAAGTGGTGGGTTGAGTCTGGAGTTATACCAGCGCACCTCGTTCATTGTCCTTTTGGCGGGAATTGCACCACCCGATTTAACTCCGCCTGCAATTCTGGCAAAACTTCGCGGGCCTGCGGCCGTGTCAATGATGTTCCGGACTTCGTACGGGTCGGCCTGAAGACGTATAGCTCGTCCATCCTTGCAAGGTCGGTGTAGCGCACAAACTCCGTCTGTGCTTGAGCGGCTTACTGCGACGGCGCCAGGGCCAATGCTCCGAAGGAACTGACGTCTGTTAGCAAAGAACATACGAATCCTTTCTTTGATCCTGGGTCTACGGGATGATGATTTGTCATTTTGTGCGACAAAATGTTGCAAAATAGTAGTATAATTTGAACGGAGATTCCTCATGCCGTCCATTTACATCCGTGACCTTTCTCCGTCCACGTACGAAAAACTGAAGACGCGGGCGAAGCGTAACAAGCGCTCGATCACGCAGGAAGCGGCGATGATCCTCGACGTTGCCCTGAGCGGGCATGAGCGATCAGACGAGGTCTGGGAACGGATAGACCGCATTCGCGAGAAAATCACGGAGCGATACGGCACATTCAGCGACGGCACTGCCAAAATCCGCGAGGACCGAGAAAGATGAGCGCGGCTAAGCCGATAACGGTCGATACCAGCGTGACCGTCAAATGGTTTTTCGACGAACCTTATTCCGTTCAAGCGCTGCATCTGCGCCAGATGTTTCAGGCAGGGACTCATTACCCCCTGGCGCCAGATCTGATCTATCCCGAGTTTGCGAACGTGATATGGAAACGTGTGCTTTTCGATGCCTTCGACCCGGACGAGGGACGAGCCATGATCGAGAGCTTCAACGCCTTGCCGTTTCAAATCGTTCCCAGTCTTGCCTTGCTCGACATCGCCTTCGCGCTTGGCCTGAAACTCGGGCAAAGTGTATACGACACGCTGTTCCTGGCACTGAGCCTTGCCTCGGACGCACAGTTGGTGACTGCCGACGACAGGTTTTACCACGCCGTCCATACACACTTCCCACAGGTTTGCTGGCTTGGCGCGTGGAAGCCGGCGTGAAATCTTACACAGTGGGAAGGTCTTCATCACCTTCGTGCAAGGCCCTGTTTGTAGTAACGCCTTATATAAGGGTTTTGGAACGAAGGTTCTGCTGGCAGCGGGCGTGCGTCCGAGTGAATTGTTCGATTCAAGGCCCTCATAGAAGGCGGTACTACAAAACAAAGGACGCTAGAGGAGTGCCCCGGGGCGGTGGGTTTCATCCGGGCGCTGACGCGCCCTCCTTCGAAACCCACCCTTCGTTTGTTGTCGACGAAATTGTTCACCGCTGTGTGTCTTCTCTGATAGGCTCTTGCTTTATCGGAAGCACGGGTCCCCAATCCGGGATCGCCGCGATATTAGCAAGGAGCCGGCGCCCGGTTTCGCGAAAGGCTTCGATGCCCTGGCCGTAAGTCGACACCTCGATCCGAAACGTGATCGCCCCATGCTCTCGCAACATGTAATCGCGCGCGAGCCCAGGGTGCCAAATCTTCTCTGAGATCTTCCAACTGCCCCGGGGAACTCCGCTCACAAGCCGCTCCAGGGTCGCCTTGGCCCATTCCAGGCGCTCGCCCTCTATCACCCTGTTGCCGGCAGTTCGGATGGTTTCCATTCGCGAATCGGGCGCCTGACCTTGCCAGGAATGCACTGTCAACAGCAAACCCAGGCGACCTGCCTTGGTGGCCTCGATGACCTGCTCTCGCACTAATGCGATCTCGGGAGGCGGTTCAGTTTCTGTCCAGGCAGCGGCACCATACGCCGGTTTTCCCGTGACTGTCACATGCGAGCTCCACCGTTGCGTGGCGCTGTAGGGCGAAGTCAGCGGCACGATTCGCACCACGGCCTTCGCGAGGAGGCCCGCGGCCAGGTTCGGTTCGGAAGCGAGCGTTCTCACCATGGCGTCCACGGTCCATTGCCCGGCCGTTTCCCAGACGTCCTCTCCGCCGATGATGAAATGAATCGGTTTCCGCCCATCGTCCTTGCCAAACTCGAAGACCGGAACGATTCGATTTTGCCGGCGCAACAGGTAAACATGCAGACCCGGGGTGCCCTGAATATCGGCCAACAACTGATCGAGATTGTCGCGGCCGTAAGGATATCGCGTGGACAGCCAAACGATCTTTCCAGAATGGTCAAGCGTCGCTCGCAGAAAGGCGCCATCGTCTGCAAAGCTCACGGCCCTCCAGTTGAGACCGTCATCGCTGATGATGAGACCTTGGTTCAATGCCATCTTGCGGACGTTTCCCGACCCTATCCTCACCCGGACGACGAAGCCGGATGGAGCACCAGCCAGCCCGACGTTCAAAATGTCATTGTGAGACAGATCGAAGAGAATTTCCCCGGCCCTGATTTCGTAAGGAGGCACGACCGATCCGTCGAAGTGATCGAGAACCTGGACTGAGGGGGCATGAACTGGTGCTTCCGCGACCGCACCTGAGGCGGCGCCGGCAACCGCTATGATCATTACCCTGTAAACGCAGCCCAAAATCACGGAAAGTCTCATCCCGTTCACCCACAGGAAGCCGTAAGCAACTTGGCTTTGTTTGTCCCTCTGCCGCAAACTGGTAGCGCCACACAGGATGCCCGTTTACGTAAATTTGAAACCGGCTCGCCGGTTTGTTCCAGGTGAACGCGAATTGGTACC